>RGAU01000063.1 GCA_009919975.1 Gammaproteobacteria bacterium | reverse complement strand
CTAACGATGGCCGCATCGACCCCGTGGGGGCCTGTGTGGGCATGCGTGGCTCTCGGGTGCAGGCCGTTTCCGGAGAGCTAGCGAACGAGCGCATCGACATCGTGCTGTGGGACGACAACATCGCCCAGCTCGCCATTAACGCCATGTCCCCGGCGGACGTAGCGTCCATCGTGGTGGACGAAGATACCCACGCCATGGATATCGCCGTTGCGGAAGATAATCTCGCCCAGGCCATCGGCCGGGGGGGGCAGAATGTTCGCCTGGCCTCCGAGCTCACGGGGTGGACGCTGAACATCATGACCGAGGAAGAAGCGGGCCAGAAGCAGGAAGCAGAGATGGTCGATCTCCTCGAACGCTTCATGGGGGCCTTGGACGTCGACGAAGATGTGGCGGGCGTTCTGATCGAGGAAGGCTTCGCGTCCCTCGAAGAGGTGGCCTACGTTCCCCTCGAGGAAATGCTGGCTATTGAAGGCTTTGACGAAGAAATCGTCCTTGAGCTGCGCAACCGCGCCAAGGATGCACTCCTCACCCAAGCCCTGGCTTCCGAGGAAGCGCTCGAGGGGGCTGCGCCCGCAGACGACCTCAAGGCGCTCCTTGAAGAGCAAGGGCAGGAGGGACGCTTGGCCTTCGTGCTGGCCAAGAACGGCATCATCACCCAGGAAGATCTCGCCGAGCAGGCCACCGACGATCTGGTGGAGCTGGAAGAGCTTGGCCTAGACGAAGCTCAGGCATCGGCTCTGATCATGGCTGCGCGGGCACCCTGGTTTGCAGAGGAAGCGGGCGAGGCCTAGGCCCTCCCGTTGCGCAGGAACAGAATTTCCGGAGAAGTCAGATGGCAGAAGTGACCGTCAAGCAACTCGCCGAATCCGTGGGCGCCCCGCCGGAGCGCCTGCTGAAGCAAATGGAAGAGGCGGGCCTGCCCCAGCGCGGCCTCGAGGACGCGGTGACCGAGGAGCAGAAGCAAACCCTTCTGACCTATCTCAAGACATCCCATGGTCAAGCGGATGAGGGGCCCAGGAAGATTACGCTAAAGCGTAAAACCGTTAGCACCTTGCGCACGGATCGGGGTCGGGGCAAGGCCGTCGCCGTGGAGGTGCGGAAGAAGCGGACTTACGTGAAGCGCGATGTAACCGCAACCGCTGCGCCGGAAAGCGCTGAAGGCAGAGGAAGCGGAGCGCGAGGCGCAGCGCCAGGCGGCGGAGCTGGAGCGCCGAGCCGAGGAAGAGCGGCGTAAGGCGGAAGCTGCGGCAAAGGCTGAGGCCGAGGCGCAGGCGAAGGCTGAGGCGGCAGCCCAGGTCCAGGCGAGAGCCGCGGCGAAGGCTCCGGCGGGGTCGAGCCCGGCGCCGGTATCGGAAGAAGAAGCACGCCGGGCGGCTGCGGCGGCCATCGTGGACGCCGAAGCGGCCACCGTGAAGAGCGAGAAGCGCGGCGGCAAGCCCGTGAAGCGCCGGGACGATGACGAGCGGTCCCGGAAGGGGCGGCGCATGGACGACGATGGTCCGGTGCGCGATGGTGGACGAAACAAGCGCGCAGGTACCCTTTCCCGGGATCGCCTAGCGGAACGCAAGCGCCGGGCAGCGCCGAAGGGCATGCCGAAAACCCAGGGCTTTGAGCGGCCCACGGAAATGGTTGCCCGGGACATTGAGGTGCCTGAGGCGATCTCCGTTGGCGACCTGGCGCAGCGGTTGTCCGTTAAGGCTGGGGACGCGATTAAGAAGCTCATGGGCATGGGGGTGATGGCCACCATCAACCAGGTGCTCGATCAGGATACGGCCATCCTCCTGGTGGAGGAGTTTGGTCACCGGGCAAAGACCGTGGCCTCCGATGCCATCGAGCAGGAGTACTTCGAGTCCCTGAAAATCGAAGGGGAGGGCAAGCCTCGCGCACCGGTGGTAACCGTGATGGGTCACGTCGACCACGGTAAAACTTCGCTCCTCGACTACATTCGCAAAACCCGCGTGGCCAGTGGCGAGGCGGGCGGCATTACCCAGCATATTGGGGCGTACTACGTGGATACGGGGCACGGGGCCGTGTCCTTCCTCGATACCCCCGGCCACGCTGCTTTCACGGCTATGCGGGCGCGCGGGGCCAAGCTCACGGATATCGTGATTCTCGTCGTGGCCGCGGACGACGGCGTGATGCCGCAGACCGAAGAGGCCGTGGCTCACGCTCGGGCGGCGAATGTTCCCCTTGTGGTCGCGGTCAACAAGATGGACAAGGAAGGCGCGGATCCCCAGCGGGTGAAGACCGAGCTCGCGGGCCGGGATGTGGTGCCGGACGAGTGGGGCGGCGATACGCAGTTCGTGCACGTCTCCGCCATGACGGGGGAAGGGATCGATGCCCTCCTCGAGGCGCTGCTGCTTCAGGCGGAACTGCTCGAACTCACCGCGGTGGAAGATGCGCCGGGGCAGGGATCGGTGGTGGAATCACGCCTTGATCGCGGCCGTGGGCCCGTAGCGACGGTGCTGGTGCGTAATGGCACCCTCAGAAAGGGCGACTTTATTGTGGCCGGGGAACACTATGGCCGCGTGCGCGCCATGGTGAACGACGCCGGCGAAAACGTTGACCAGGCGCTGCCTTCCTATCCCGTTGAGATCCTTGGCCTCTCGGGAACCCCCGATGCCGGAGATGAGTTCTCCGTGGTAGAGAACGAGCGGGGCGCGAAAGAGCTTGTGGAGTTCCGACGGAGCCGGTCCCAGGAAGCGCGGATCAAGCAGCAGCAGGCGGCTCGCCTAGACAGCCTCTTCGACAACATGGGCGAGGGCGAAAAGCCGACCATCAACCTGGTGCTGAAGACCGACGTCCGGGGCTCCCTGGAGGCGCTGATTGCGGCCGTGGGCGAGCTTTCTAATGACGAGGTGAAGGTTAAGGTGGTCTCCTCCGGGGTCGGGGGGATCAACGAGTCTGACGCGAACCTCGCAGTCGCTTCCGGCGCTGTAGTACTGGGCTTCAATGTCCGCGCCGATGCCTCTGCGAAGAAGATCATCGAACGGGAAGGCCTTGATCTGCGCTACTACAGTGTGATCTACGAGCTCCTCGATGATCTGAAGGACGCCCTGTCGGGCATGCTGGCCCCGGAACTGCGGGAAGAAATTGTCGGCATCGCCGAAGTTCGCGATGTGTTCCGGTCGCCGAAGTTCGGCGCTGTGGCGGGCTGCATGGTCACGGAAGGCACGATTTACCGCAGCAAGAAGATTCGCGTGCTGCGTGACAATGTCGTCATCTACGAAGGGGAGCTTGAGTCGCTCCGGCGCTTCAAGGATGACGTCCAGGAAGTCCGTAACGGCTTTGAGTGCGGTATCGGGGTTCGCAATTACAACGACGTTCGCGAAGGGGACAAGATCGAAGTCTTCGACGTGAAGGAAATTGCGCGCTCCCTATAAGCGCCGCGAGGATCTATGCCGAAGGAATACGGGCGCGATCAGCGCGTCGCCGACTTTATCCAGCGCGAGTCGCGAGACCTCGGCTACGCGGACCTTTACGTCTCTTCCCTGCAGGCCCAGGATGAGGCCGCGCAGAAGGACGTCGTGAAGGCGCTCGCCGGCGCCGCAGGCTATTTGCGGACGGCCCTGGCGAAGCGGAGCACGCTTCGAACGACGCCCCGTCTGCGCTTCCACTGGGATAGCCTCCCCGGGCGCGCGGGCGAGCTGAGCGCGCTCATCGATACGGCGCTGGCGGAGGATCGGGCCCGAGAGCAGGACCGAGAGGGTGATGCATGAGCGGCGTTGACGGCGCGGTAGCGGGCCGTAGGGGCCCGCCGCGGCATCGGGGAGGGCGGCGCAAGTCGCGCCAACCTCGGGGCCGGGACGTCACCGGCATTCTTTTGCTGGATAAGCCCGCCGGCATGACGTCGAACGGTGCGCTGCAAGCGACCAAGCGAATTTTCGGGGCAGCGAAGGCCGGCCATACGGGCGCGCTCGATCCCCTTGCGACGGGGGTACTACCCCTGTGCTTTGGGGAAGCGACGAAGTTTTCTCAGTACCTACTCGATTCCAACAAGCGGTACTGGACGGAGATTCGGCTCGGCGTGCGCACGGAAAGCGGCGACGCCGACGGTGACGTGATCGACACGCGGCCCGTGCCGCCGCTCACGGAAGCCCTTCTCGAAGAGGCCCTAGAGGCCTTTCGAGGGGACATTTTGCAGGTGCCGTCCATGTATTCGGCCCTGAAGCACCAGGGCCAGCCGCTCTACAAGCTGGCCCGGCAGGGCATCACGGTGGAGCGGGAAGCGCGCCCCGTGACGATTTTTGAAAACCGGCTGATCGGCTTCGAGGGCGATCGGGTTACTTTGGATATCGCCTGCTCCAAGGGAACCTACGTGCGCTCCATCGCTGAAGATCTTGGCGAAGCCCTTGGCTGCGGCGCCCACGTGACGGCCTTGCGCCGCACCGCCGTGGGCCCCTTTAGCATCGGGGATGCGATTACCCCAGGGCAGCTAGAAACGGCCCGGGAAGAGGGCGGTTTTGAGGCCGTTGATGCTTTTCTCCTGCCCCTCTCAGCGGGGGTGGAGCACTTCCCGGAGGTGCTGCTGCCGGAGGCAACGGCCTTCTACCTGGGTAAGGGCCAGCCGGTACAGGTGGCCGGCGCCCCACGGGAAGGTTGGGTGAGGCTGATGCTGAAGGAAAACCCCGAGCCGACCTTCCTGGGCGTGGGGGAAGTAATTGATGACGGACGCATTGCGCCGAGGCGCCTTGTCGTCGGAAAATAGCAGCGCGCGAAGGCGCTTGAACGAGAGTTTATAACCGTACCCCTTGGGGTACATAAGAGCGTCACTGTAATCATGCGCGGTGACCCAGGGGACCGCATGGGGCGTTTCCCTGACTAGCATGTTCGGAGTCCAACACCATGGCACTAAGTGCGCAGACGAAAGCTGAAATTCTTAAGGAGTATCAGCTCGCGGAGGGGGATACGGGTTCGCCGGAAGTGCAGGTCGCCCTGCTGACGGCCAACATCAATGGTCTTCAGGGTCACTTCAAGACCCACGCCAAGGACCACCACTCGCGTCGCGGCCTGATTCGTATGGTGAATCAGCGTCGTCGTCTCCTCGATTATCTCAAGGAGAAGGACACCGCTCGCTACGCAAAACTCATCGAACGTCTCGGTCTCCGTCGCTAAGGGCGGGGGCAGGCAAGGCAACGGGGCCCTCGGGCGCCCGCTGTGATGAGCTTGCAAGCACGCTGGCCGCGATGCGCGGCCACTTGTTGAAACGGGCTGCCCCGCAACGTTGCGGAGCGGGCCCGTTTCCTATTGGAGGATAGACTGTTGTCAGCTGTTGCGAAGAGTTTTCAGTGGGGTGATCACAGGATCACGTTAGAGACCGGAAAAATTGCACGCCAGGCCACCGGGGCCGTGATGGCGCACATGGATAACACCACCGTGCTGTGCACCGTGGTCGGGATGAAGGATGCCAAGCCTGGCCAGCCCTTCTTCCCCCTAACCGTGAATTACCAGGAAAAAACCTACGCTGCGGGGAAAATCCCCGGTGGGTTTTTCCGTCGCGAGGGTCGTCCCTCGGAAAAGGAAACGCTCACGAGCCGGCTCATCGACCGGCCCATCCGTCCGCTCTTTCCCAAGGGCTTCATGAACGAAGTGCAGGTCATCTGCACCGTGATGTCCGCGGACAAGGACCAGGACCCGGACGTGATCGCCATGATCGGCGCAGCTGCCGCTCTGGCTATCTCCGGCATCCCCTTCAGTGGGCCCCTGGCTGCGGCCCGGGTGGGCTTCGCCGATGGTCAGTATCTACTGAACCCGGGCTTTGAAGCACTGAAGTCCTCGGCGCTCAACATGACCGTGGCCGGTACGCGCCAAGCCGTGCTCATGGTGGAGTCGGAAGCGGAAGAGCTCACGGAAGATCAGATGCTCGGCGCCGTGCTCTTTGCTCACCAGCAAATTCAGCCCGTGCTCGACGCGATCGATGCGCTCGTCGCTGAAGCAGGCAAGCCGCGTTGGGAGTGGACGCCGCCGGAGATCGATCAGGCCCTCGCCGATCGCATCGCCGACGTGTTCGCCGAGCCCATGGGTGCGGCCTACCGCATCACCGATAAGCTCGAGCGCCAGGACGCCGTCGCCGCGCTTAAGGCCCAGTGCCTTGAGCAGTTTGCCGGGGAAGCCCTGGGCGACGACGCCGCGGACAGCAAAACCGTGGAAGGCCTCTTTGGCCGCCTTGAGAAGTCCGTGGTGCGCAACGCCATCATCGACGGCGCGCCCCGCATCGACGGCCGCGATCTCAAAACCGTCCGGCCCCTGGCCATGGAAGTGGGCAATCTCGCTAAGGCCCACGGATCCGCGCTGTTCACTCGGGGGGAAACGCAGGCCATCGTGGCGGCCACCCTCGGGACGAATCGCGACGCAGCCATCATCGATGCCCTTGAAGGCACCTATCGCGAAAGCTTCATGCTCCACTACAACTTCCCGCCCTACTCCGTGGGAGAAGCGGGTTTCATGGGTGGGCCGAAGCGTCGGGAAATTGGCCACGGCCGCTTGGCGCGCCGCGGCGTGCAGGCGGTCCTTCCGAATGCGGAAGACTTCCCCTACACCCTTCGGGTGGTGTCGGAGATCACCGAATCCAATGGTAGCTCCTCCATGGCATCGGTGTGCGGCACGAGCCTGGCGCTGATGGACGCGGGCGTGCCCATCAAGGCGCAGGTGGCCGGGATCGCCATGGGTCTCGTGAAGGAAGGGGATCGCTACGCGGTGATCACCGACATCCTGGGCGACGAGGATCACCTCGGCGACATGGACTTCAAGGTGGCTGGGACGGCTAAGGGCGTCACTGCACTGCAGATGGACATCAAGATCGAAGGCATCAACGAAGAGATCATGGAGAAGGCGCTGGCCCAGGCCTACGAAGCGCGTTGCCATATCTTGAACGAGATGAATCAGATCATCGCCGAGCCCCGGGCTGCGGTATCGGACAATGCGCCCAGCATCGCGACCATCGAAGTGAACCCGGACAAGATCCGCGACGTGATCGGTAAGGGTGGGGTCACCATCCGTGCCATCCAGGAAGAGACCGGTGCACAGATCGATATCGATGACTCTGGTCTGATCCGGGTCTACGGCGAGAACGCCGAGAGCCGGGATGCGGCCATTGCCCGCATTGAGGCCATCACGGCGGAAGCCGAGGTGGGTCAGGTCTACCTGGGGACGGTGTCCAAGATCGTCGACTTCGGCGCCTTCGTGAACATCATTCCGGGCAAGGACGGCCTGGTGCACATCTCCCAGATTGCCCAGGAGCGGGTCGAGAACGTTGAGGACTACCTCAAGGAAGGCCAGCAGGTGCGCGTGGTGGTGCTCGACGTTGACGCCCGGGGCCGCATCAAGCTGTCCATGAAGGAAGTGCCCGAAGAAGAGGGCGCAGAGGACAGCGAAGCGGCTGACGCCTAAGGCCTAGGGCCCTCGATCGTCGCGGGCGCGGCGCTGTGCATCGCGCAGTAGCTGGGTGCCGAACCCCTGCCCCTGCGCGTCGGGGTCCACATAAATGCCGTGAATGCGCCAGGCCGGTTGCCGGGGCGCTTCCTCTACGCCGATCGTTTCCAGGGCCAATACCCCCCTGGGCTTGGCGGAAGCCTCAAGGCAGCGAATATCCATGGTGGTCAGGTCGATCTCGTCGTAGCAATGGCTGGGACCGGCGAGCCGTTTTACCCTCGGGGGAAGATTCCAGCCATCGATAGCACGGAGAATCAGTGCGTTGATGGCAGGGAGCTGGCTCGGCTGCACGGAATGTAGGAAGTCCAGGGGCTGCCTCCTTTTGCGCTAGGGGTCGCTCCCAGGCATGCTCAAGGCCTTGGGAGGACTCGGTGGGCAATTTACAACGTCTTCTAATTCCCGGGGCAGTGCTTCAGTCTGTCATGATCGGCGGCGGCTACGGCACGGGCCGGGAGGTGGTGGAATACTTTACGCGTTTCGGCGCCGGCCCCGGACTGTTCGGCCTGGCTTTGGCAGGGGCGGGCATCGCGGTGGTCTTCGCCCTTTCCCTAGAGCTGGCCCGCCGTGCTGGCGCCTACGACTACCGCACGTTCTTCAAGGCCCTGCTGGGTCGCTTCTGGGTGAGCTATGAGGTGCTCCTGCTGCTCCTCGTGATGCTGGTGCTGGGGGTGATCAGCGCCGCGAGCCAAGGCATGCTGCTGCGCCTCTTTCCGGGTCTCAGCCCGGGCCTGTCGACCCTGTTCTTCGTGCTGGCGACCGTGGGCCTGATCCTCTTCGGCCGAACCTGGGTCACGCGGCTTCTCACCTTCTGGAGCTTCGTGCTCTATGCAGCTTTCGCTGCGCTGCTCGGGATGGTGTGGGTGCGCTATGGCGAGGGCCTTGGAACCGCCTTCAGCACGCCCGGAGACAGCGAAGGCTGGGCGGTCAGTGCGCTGCGCTACGTCGGGTATAACGTGACCGCCGTGCCGGTGGTGCTCTTCGCGGCGCGAGCGTTACGGTCCCAGCGCGATACGGCGATCGCCGGCGCCCTTGGGGGGGTGCTTGCCATTTTGCCGGCGGTCGCCCTTCACCTTTGCTTTCTAGCCCTGGGGCCCTCGGTCTACGACGGCGTGGCCCTGCCCCTCTTTTCCGTGCTTGATGTACTGGCGGCCCCTTTCCTAACCCTTTGCCTTTCCGTGGTGCTTCTCGGGACCTTCCTCGAGACCGCGCTCGGGGATTTGCAGGGGCTTTTGGAACGGATGGACCGTTGGCGTGAGGAGCGCCACGGCGCGCCCTTTTCCCCCTGGGGCCATGGCGCCATGGCCTTATTACTGCTGGCGGCGGCGGCGGTGTTGGGTCGCCTGGGGGTGGTGGCGCTCATCGGCGAGGGCTACGGGACCCTCGCCTGGGGCTTCATTCTGGTTTACATCCTGCCTGTGCTGCTCTGGGGCTTTCGTTGTTGGCGCTCACCGGAAACCCCCGAGGGCGCATGCTAGTAGCCGGCGGCCCCACCGTCCGGGGCCCGGCCATCGACGCCGCCCTCAAGCAACCCCGTTTCCGGGTTCACCACGATGACCTCCGCAACCCCCTGGCGGCTCTGGGCGCGGGTCCCGTGCCCCATCGCCTCGAGGAGCTTCACCGTGTCCGGGGAGAACAGCTGCGCCTCATAGCTGATGCGGTCCGGTAACCACTGGTGATGGATTCGGCCCGCGTCCACAGCAGCCTGCGCATTCATGCCGTGGTCGACGACATTCAGGATGGTTTGGAGGGTGGTGTTGATAATGGTGCGGCCGCCCGGCGAGCCGGTGACCATGAACAGGGCGCCGTCCTTCGCGACGATGGTCGGCGACATGCTCGACAGCATGCGCTTGCCAGGCTCGGCCACGTTCGGTGGCGTGCCAATGAGGCCGCGCGTATCCGTCAGCCCGGGCTTGCCGTTGAAGTCCCCCATTTCGTTGTTCAAAAGGAAGCCGGCCCCGGGGACCACGATCCCTGAGCCATAGCTGTATTCCAGCGTATAGGTCACCGAGACCGCGTTGCGTGCCCCATCCACCACGGAGAAGTGGGTGGTTTCCGGGCTTTCATAGCCCCAGGTGAAGCTGCCGGGATCGGATAGGGAGGCCGTATTTTCGTCGATGGACGCCCGAAGGAGGGTGGCGTAGTCCTTCGAGAGCAGTTCGGCGAGGGGCATGTCGGGGTTGAAGTCCGGGTCGCCGAGGTATCGGGCCCGGTTGGCGTAGCCCCGACGCATGCTTTCGGTCATGAGATGCAGGGTGCGGGCTGACCCAAAGCCCGAGGCAGAAAGATCGTAGCCTTCGAGAACGTTCAGCATTTGCACCATGGTGACGCCGCCGGAGCTCGGAGGTGGCATGCCAATAATGTCGTAGCCCCGGTAGGTGCCAAGAATCGGGGCACGGCGCACGGCCTCGTAGGCCTTTAGATCGTCGTGGGTGATGATCCCGCCGTTGCCAGCCATCTCCTTCACGAGTAAATCCGCCGTTTCTCCCTCGTAAAAGCCCTTCGGGCCGGCCTCGGCGATGCGCTCGAGGGTGGCTGCCAGGTCGCGCTGTACGAGCCGGTCCCCGGCCTCATAGGGCGCGCCCTCCTTCGTGAACTGGGCCACGGAGGCGGGGTAGGGTTCAAAGCGGCGCATGCCCGTGGTGCTTAGGGAGCGGGCGAGGCCATGGGTGACGGTGAAGCCTTCCCGGGCCAGGGCGATCGCCGGTGCGACGAGGCGCGCCCAGGGTAGGGTGCCGCCGTCCTCCCAGGCCAGGTACAAGCCTGCGACGGTGCCCGGCACCCCCACCGCTAGGTGGCTGGAATGGTGCTTTTCGTAGTCGTAGTTCCCGGCCTCGTCCAACCACATCTCGGGGTGTGCTGCTGCCGGGGCTTTTTCCCGGAAGTCGTAGGTTTGCGCATCACCCTTTGCCGGACGATGGATGAGGAAGCCGCCACCGCCGATGTTTCCCGCCGTGGGATGGGTCACCGCCAAGGCGAAGGCCGTGGCTACGGCCGCATCAATGGCGTTGCCGCCCTCCCGGAGCACCTGCGCCCCGGCTTCGGAGGCCAACGCATTCTGCGACACCACCATGCCATGGCTGGCGTACTGAGGGCCGTTGGCCGCCAGCGCTAGCTGGCCGAGGGTGAGGGTCACCAGCCACAGCAGGCCGTGGCGTAGGGATTTGCAAAGATTCATAGAGGTCGTTCTCCCGAGGGGCCTAGCTCAGTTATTGATGGGCGCGCTCGCGCACCAGGGCATCTACCACGCTGGGATCCGCCAGGGTGCTGGTGTCGCCAAGGGCGTTGATTTCGTTTGCGGCAATTTTTCGGAGGATTCGGCGCATGATTTTTCCCGAGCGCGTTTTCGGCAGCCCCGGCGCCCATTGGATCACCTCGGGCTTCGCGAAGGGGCCGATTTCCTGGCGGACGAGGTTCACGAGGGCCGTTTCCAGCGCCCCCAGGGCTTCCGCGGATTTGTCCGCGTCGACCATGAGCGTCACGTACGCATAGATCGCTTGGCCCTTCACATCGTGGTCGAAGCCCACCACGGCGGCTTCCGCGACGTCAGGATGGAGCACGAGTGCACTCTCCACCTCGGCGGTGCCAATGCGGTGGCCGGAGACGTTGATTACGTCATCCACGCGCCCGGTTATCCAGTAATCCCCATCCTCGTCGCGGCGCGCCCCGTCGCCGGTGAAATAGACCCCGGGGTAAGTGCTGTAGTAGGTGTCGACCACGCGTTGGTGATCGCCGTAGACCGTACGAATTTGGCTAGGCCAGCTGCTTTCGATTACCAGGTTTCCCGCAGCGGCGCCGTCGTCGGGCAGGCGCTTGCCCTCGGCGTCCATGAGCGCGGGGCGCACCCCAAAGAAGGGTCGGGTGGCTGAGCCCGGCTTTAGGGTCGTCGCGCCGGGCAGGGGCGTAATCAGGACCGCGCCCGTTTCCGTCTGCCACCAGGTATCGACGATGGGGCAGCGCTGCTCCCCCACCACGGTGTAATACCAGTTCCAGGCTTCCGGATTGATCGGTTCGCCGACCGATCCCAGAAGGCGCAGGGACTGGCGGCTGCTGCGGGTGACGAAGCGGTCCCCCTCTCCCATCACCTGGCGAATCATGGTGGGCGCGGTGTAGAAGATGGCCACCTGGTGCTTATCGATGACCTCCCAGGCGCGCCCGGCATCGGGCCAGGTGGGAACCCCTTCGAACATTAGGGTGGTGGCCCCGTTGGCCAGGGGGCCGTAGACGATATAGCTGTGCCCCGTAATCCAGCCCACATCGGCGGTGCACCAGTAGGTTTCTCCCTCCCGATAGTCAAAGACATAGCGGAAGGTCATGGCGGTCATCAGCAGGTAGCCCCCGGTGGTGTGAAGCACCCCCTTGGGTTTCCCCGTGGAGCCGGAGGTGTAGAGGATGAAGAGCGGATCCTCCGCATCCATCGGTTCC
>RGAU01000062.1 GCA_009919975.1 Gammaproteobacteria bacterium | reverse complement strand
CCGCCCTCGGACGGCGCCATGCGCCGGATCGGGAAATCACCACCCTTGCCGATTACCGGGAACGCTACGCCCTCTATCGCTCGGACGAAGATCTGCAAGAACTGCACCGTCAGCATCCCATGGTGGTGATCTGGGATGACCACGAGTCTGCCAACAACAGCTGGCGCGATGGTGCACAGAATCACAACGAGGGGGAAGGGGCCTGGGCCGCCCGAAAGGGGGCTGCGGTGAAGGCATGGCACGAATGGCTGCCCACCCGGGAAGCGCAAAGCCCGGGGGACGCACAAATTTGGCGCAGTTTCCGCTTCGGGGATCTGCTCGATCTCACCATGCTCGACACGCGTCTCTATGGCCGGGATCGGGAAGCGGCCAACCCCAAGGATCAAGCCGTCATTCAGGACCCCAAGCGCAGCCTTCTCGGTCCCACTCAGGAAGCGTGGCTTTACGATCAGCTTCAGCGCTCCAAGGGCGACGGGGTGAGCTGGCGAATCCTCGGCCAGCAGGTCATGCTGGGGCAGCTCGGAGGCTACGGCGACACCTCCATCCTGAACACAGATCAGTGGGACGGTTACCCCCACGCGCGCACCCGGCTCCTGGACGTGCTTGAGGAGGGAGGCATCGACAACGTCGCCGTGCTCACCGGGGATATTCACTCCTCCTGGGCCATGGACGTGGCCCGGGACCCCTTCGGCGCGGCCTACAACGCCAGCTCCGGCAAGGGCAGCCTCGCCGTGGAATTCGTCACCCCCTCGGTCACCTCGCCCTTCCTCACGGATCGGAAGGCCGCGGAAGCGCGGGCGGCTCAGGGGCTCGAGGCCCACCCCCACATGCGGTTTATCGACCTTTTCCACAAGGGCTACGTGCTGCTCGATATTACCCGGGACCGGCTCCAGGGGGAGTTCTGGCACCTGGCGACCATCACGGAAAAGCGCCGCGAAGAGCGGCTTGCGGCCGCCTACTTTACGGCCCGGGGCAACAACCACCTCGAGGCCGCTCGGGGCGCCAGCGCCCCCGCCGAGCTCCGGGAACCCGCCGCCTAGGCAGGGTCGCGCCGCGGGGTCTACACTCCTGGGAAATGGCGCACAGGGGTGCGGACACCGGGGAGGCGGGACGATGACGCTGCGAAGACGCGATGTTTTGAAGGGGGGCGCCCTGGCCATGGGGCTTAGCGGAGGGCTTGCGCAAACGGCCCTGGGGGCCGAAGGCCGTGCACCGACCCTAGCCCCAGCGGGCGTGGGAGAAGCGGGACTCCGGGGAGTGCGCGCGGCCTTCAGCTTCGACGAGCGCCACGTGCCCATGAATGCCGCTAATCTCTGCCCCGCCCCGCTCCGGGTGACCCAGCGCCAGCACGCCCTGGGGGCAGCCATCGACGCCGATTGTTCTTTCCAAAACCGGGGCCCCATCGAAGCCCTACGGGAGGACGCTAGACGCGCGGTCGCGGCCCTGCTCGGCGCCCAACCTGATCACCTTGCCCTGGTTCGCAATACCAGCGAAGCCAACAACATCGTCAATGCTGGCCTCGATCTGGGCCCCGGCGATGAGGTGGTACTTTGGGACCAAAACCACCCCACAAACCTCGTGGCCTGGAAGGTGCGCGCCGCGCGCCACGGCTTCGCTCTAAAAATCATCGCCTTTCCGGCCAATCCCTCGGACGAAGAGGAACTCCTCGCTCCCCTGGAGGCGGCCCTAAGCCCGCGCACTCGGGTGGTGGCCCTGAGCCACGTATCCAACGTCAGCGGTCTGGCCCTGCCCCTCCCCGTGATCGGTGCGCGCCTCGCCGCCCGGGGCGTTCCCCACTTTCACGTCGATGGGGCCCAAAGCTTTGGGGCGCTCGCGGTTGATCTTGAGGCGAGCGGCGCCCACAGCTATAGCGGGAGCGCCCACAAGTGGTTCATGGGCCCCAAGGAGGTCGGCATCCTGTGGGTGCGGGAAGACCGCATTGAAAGCCTCTGGCCCTCCGTGGTGGCGCCGGGCTGGGGCGACGACGCAGACCCGGATCCGGTGGGCGCGCGTAAGTTTGAATCCCTCGGTCAGCGGGACGACGCCGCCCTTGGCGCCATGGTGGAAGCCGCAGCGCTCCATCGCACGCTGGGGCCCAAGGCCATCGAAGCGCAGCTGAAGGCTCATGTCCGCACCCTTAAGGACGGGCTCCGGGATCTCGGGGCCCCGATACTCACCCCCGAGGCGGACCGCTTCAGCGCGGGGGTGTGCATTGTTTCCGTACCGGGCCCTAACCGTCGTGCCCTGTTCCAGGCGCTCTATGAAAAGCACGGACTGATTGCCGCACCTACGGGGGGCTTGCGCCTGTCCCCCCACGTGTACAACACGGACGATCACATTCGCCGGGCCCTTGAGGCCGTGGCCGAGGAACGGGCCCTCTGGGCCTAAGCACAGGGGAGAGAACACCATGGCACTGCAGGCACCCACCCAGCTCATCACCGTCGCCGAGCTTCAAAATGCTAGCAACGCTCCGCGCATTTTTGACTGCACCGTTCATCTGCGCCCGGACCCACCCCGGGCCTACCGAGTCGAAAGTGGCCTTGCGGACTACGAGGCCGGCCACATTCCTGGCGCCGCCTTCCTCGACCTGCAGGGCACGCTCTCGGACAACGACGCCCCGCATCGCTTCACCCGCCTAGATGACGAGGCGCTGGGAGCAGCCTTCGCTGCCGAGGGGGTGGTGGATAAGGCGGAGATTGTGCTCTACAGCAGCGGCCATCCCATGTGGGCTACCCGGGTATGGTGGATGCTCCGGGCCCTCGGGGTTTCCGCCAAGGTGCTCGACGGGGGGCTAGCCGCTTGGAAAGCCAGCGGCGCGGCCCTGGCCACAGGACAGGAGCGCTACGCTCCGGGCACGCTCACCATCGCGCCGAAGCCCGCGCTGTGGGCCGATCAAGCGGCGGTGCTCAGCGCCATCGATGCCCCTGGCGTCTGCACCATCAACGCGCTGGCGCCGGAGGTCTACCGCGGGGACGGCGGCGCCAACTACGGCCGCCGGGGCCACATCACGGGGTCCGTCAACGTGCCCTTCGCCGCTCTCTTCCAGGGGCCCGCTCTGGAATTTGCTGACGCAGCGACCCTGAAGGGTGCTTTTGACACCGTGAAGGCTTTCGATCAGGAGGTGATCTGCTACTGCGGAGGCGGCATCTCAGCCACCTGTGACGCCTTCGCTCTCGTGGCCCTGGGCCACGAGAAGGTAGCGGTCTACGACGGGTCCATGAGCGAATGGGTCGCGGATCCGAGCCTCCCCATGCGGGAAGGCGCGGAGCCCTAGGCCAGCCTTAGCCGTCTTCGGATACGAAGCCCTTCCAGGTGGCCATGTAATCGACGAACTTGGGTCCGAGCCCCTCGGCCACGAGGTGCGCTCGGGACACCGGCAGCGTCGCCGCCTGAAAGTTCCCATCGGCCGCGAGGCGCTTCGGGAAATCGTGATGAAGAATGGCTGCGCGTCCGAGCAGCACGAAGTCCGCTCCCTGCTCGAGGGCAAAGCGCACGTCCTCCCCGCTGTTGATCTTCCCCGCCACGCCCACGGCGACGTTCCCCCGGGGCAGCGCCATAAACGGTGCGATGAGGGGCGTTTCCGGGGCATCGAGCGCCGCCTTCCGGATATCCCAAAGGGAGAGATCCAGGTAATCGATCTTCCCCTCAGCCAGCAAACGGCGGGCAATCTCCGTGGCGTCGTCCAGGGTCATGCCAAAGCGCTCCGGGGATAAACGAACCCCAAGCTGGAACGCGGCGCCGCAGCGCGCGCGAATGCCGTCGATGATGCGCTGAAGGGGCGCCATGCGGTTCTCAAGGCTGCCCCCAAAGCGGTCGTCCCGCCGATTCGTCTCCGCGCTCAGGAACTGGCATAGCAGATAGCCATGGGCGCCATGGAGCTCCACGCCATGAAAACCTGCCTCTTCAGCGCGCTCTGCGCCTCGAATGAAGGCCTCAATCATGGCTTCCACTTCGTCTTCCGTCAGGGCTCGGGCCCCAAATTCCTCCTGCGCGGAAGCGCTTACCGGCGCCTCGCCAATCAGCTCCGCTGGGGACCGCATACCCGCGTGGTGCAGCTGCACGGAGGAAAGGCCACCCTGGGCATTCAGCGCAGCGGCGAGGCGTGTTAGCCCCGGCAGGTGGTCGTCGGAGAAAATACCCAGCTGCCCGGGAAAGCCCTGACCGATTGCTTGAATATGGGCCGCGCAGGTCATGGTGAGCCCAAAGCCTCCCTCCGCCCGCTTCGTCAGCCAGGTGAACTCGTCATCGGAGAGCGTCCCATCGGCATGGCTCTGGAGATTGGTTAGGGGGGCCAGCATGAGCCGATTGGGCATGGCGGGGCCGCGGGGAAGGATTAGGGGCGCATGAGCGTCGGTCATCAGTACAGTCCTTAGGCGTCTTGGTAAGCGGGGTCGCGTTTTTCCAGGAAGGCACCAATGCCCTCCCGCATATCATCGGTTTGGGCGCAGAGGATTTGCTGTCGGTCCTCCAGGGCGATGGCCGCCTCGAGGCTTTGGGCGTCGATATTCATGTTGAGCGCCTCCTTCGTGAGCCGCACCCCCAGGGGCGAGTTCGCCAGGATCGCCTCAACCATGGCCTGGCCCCGAGCCTCAAGATCGGCCTCTGGGACCACATCGGAAACGAGGCCCACCTTCAGAGCCCGCTCCGCATCGATAAAGGCGCCGGTGAGCAGCAGCTCCGAAGCCAGCGCACTCCCCACGAGCCGCGGGAGGAAATAGGACACGCCCACATCGCAAGCCGTGAGCCCAATGCGAATAAACGCCGCATTCATGCGCGCCCGAGGGCCCGCCAAACGGATGTCGGAAGCGAGGGCCAGGGCGAAGCCGCCGCCGCTCGCGGCGCCGTGAATGAGAGAGATGATCGGCTGCGGCGCCCGGCGCATGCGCATGACAATTTCCGACACCCGGCGCTGCACCCGCAGCCCGTTCACGGGGCCGCCCTCCCCGGGCTCCCGCCGCTCCTTAAGATCAAGCCCCGCGCAGAAGGCCTTCCCAGCCCCCCGGAGCACCACGGCGCGGATTTCGGGACGGGTGTAAAGCTCTCCGAAGTAGTGCTGAAGCTCGAGCATCATGGTACGGCTCATGGCATTTAGGCTTTCCGGGCGATTTAAGGTAACCCAATGAGCGCCGCCCCGATGCTCCACGGTAAACGTTTCATAGGCGCTGTCCTGCGGGGGCTTAGGGCGATAGAGGCTCGGATCGGCCATCAGGAAGTCTCCTCAGTCAGCCAAGGCAGGGGCCTCGGCGGAAGGTCGTGGGTCGTTAGGAAAGCCTGCCCGTCGGCCTCGAAGAGCAGGAGGCCATCGAGATAGCGCACCGGGGCGTCCTCCGAGGGCGGGAGGGCCCCAGCCACAGCTCGGAGCAGGTAAAGGGTCAAATCATGACTTACGTGGAGGTCGAGTAACGCCCGTCCGTCCCCCTCCGGGCGCGCCCGCAAGCGTACCCACAGGAGCCGCAGGAGGGCCGTCGCCGCCTGCTCGGCGTTCATCATGATGTCCTTTGCAAGGGCCCCGGCCTGCCAGGCAGCGACAAAGCTCGGCAGATTCATGCTGATCTCGGTCATGGCCTTGAACATGCGCTGCTGATCAAGGGCGTAGAAAACCCCGAGGGCCTCCACGGGGCGTACGCGCCCCAGGGGCGAGGCATTCTGCCCCTGGCAAATCAGTTCGGCGGTTTCCACGCAGCGCCCCGCGGGAGAACTGTAGGCCCGAAGGGCCCAACCGTGTCCGAGGCGCTCCCCGAAGTGGCGGGCATAGACGCGCCCCGCATCGGTTAAGGGGTTCGCGAGATCGTGGCGCCCAGCCACGTACTCCCGGGCCGAGTGGCGCATGATGAGGGCTGCTCGGGTCACGCCAGCGTTTTCCAGTGCGCCGAGCACGGCGAGGGTACGATCCCCGTAAGCGTTTTTGGTCATGAATTCTCTCCCCGGGCCGAAGGCTATAGCAGAGCGCCGGGCCCAGGGAAGGGCCTCCCTGTTATTCGCTCGGCGCATGATTGGCATCAAGAACTTTTATTCGCCTCATGACACGCCCCCGGGCTAGACTCGGCCCGTGCGGTGAGCGATGGGCGCTCCCGCACTCCAGGAGGGATCCGCTCGGCGCCCTTAAGGGCTCGCCGGGCCATCGGAGAGAGGATGTATCGCCATGGATCTTGGAGTATCCGATCACGTCAAGCCCCTGCTTGATGACATCACTGCTTTCATCAACGAACACATCGTTCCCAACGAGAAAACGTTTGCCGATCAGGTCGAGGCCGGCGGCCGTTGGTGCGAAACGCCGATCATGGAAGAGCTCAAGGAAAAGGCCCGGGCCAAGGGGCTATGGAACTTCTTCCTTCCTGAGTCCGAGCGCGGCGCAGGGCTCACCAATGTGGACTACGCGCACCTTGCGGAGCAAATGGGCAAATATCCCCTTTCCTCCGAGGTCTTCAACTGCGCAGCCCCGGATACGGGGAACATGGAAGTCATCGAGCGCTACGGCAACGAAGAGCAGAAGAAGGAATGGCTCGAGCCCCTGCTCGCCGGCAAAATTCGCAGCGCCTTCTGCATGACCGAGCCCTACGCGGCCTCCTCCGACGCCACCCAGATCGCTCTGGAAGCACGCCTCGATGGGGATGAGTGGGTGCTCAACGGGGAGAAGTGGTGGTCCTCCGGTATCGGCGACCCCCGCTGCAAAATCCTCATTGTGATGTGCGTCACCGAGCCGGATGCACCGAAGCACGCGCGGCAATCGCAGATTCTCGTACCGCGGGATACCCCGGGGATCGAAATTCTGAAGATGCAGCACGTCTTCGGCTACGACGATGCGCCCCACGGCCACGGCCACGTGCGCTTCACCAACGTCCGCGTGCCTAAGGAAAACATGATTCTCGGATCCGGCCGGGGCTTCGAAATTGCCCAGGGCCGCCTAGGCCCGGGCCGCATTCACCACTGCATGCGGTCCATCGGGGTCGCCGAGCGCGCCCTCGAGCTCATGTGCCGCCGGGGCCTTTCCAAGGAAGCGTTTGGTAAGCGCCTTGCCGACCTTGGCGGCAACTACGACAAGATTGCCGACGCCCGGATCAACATCGAAATGGCGCGCCTCCTGACCCTCAAGGCCGCCTGGATGATGGATACGGTGGGCAATAAGGTCGCCCGCTCGGAAATCGCCCAAATCAAGGTCGCGGTGCCGAACATCGCCCTGCAGGTGATTGACGACGCCATTCAGATCCACGGCGGCGCTGGGGTGTCTCAGGTCTTCCCCCTGGCCAAAATGTACGCCGGGCAACGGACCCTCCGCCTCGCCGACGGTCCGGACGAGGTGCACCGTCGCACCGTCGCCCGCCTCGAGCTGGGCAAATACCCGGATATCGATCCGGCGGTTCCCGTAGACCATCAGTATGGCAACCCGTTGGGCCTCGGCGCCGCCTAAGCGCCCTTGGCCGACGGCAAAAAGGCCGGCCCCCAGGGGTCGGCCTTTTTTTTGGGTTCATCGCGCCTTTCCGGGGAAAGCCCTCCATGAGTGCGGCCGCTCGCCTCCCCTACTCCCCTAATTCTCCTCATCGGCGATGAACCGGTTTTTTGGCACGGCGACGCCGGTGCTACACTTTGCCCCTTAATCTTGGGGAGTCCCGGCCATGAACCTTCGCCGCCTTTACCGCCTTCACAGCGTCTACACCCTCATCAGCATCGCCGCCCTTGGCTGGGCGAGCATTGCCCAGGCCACGGACTTCACCCCGAGTGGAGGCCGACCCTATTCCGCCGCCGCTCGCCTGTCGGTGGGCAGCGATTTTGTGATGACCTCCGGTGGCATTGCCCAACCCCAGGATCCCCGGCGTTCCGCCGACGATCCGGCGCGCTACGGCGACACCTACCTACAAGCCCGCTCCGCCCTCCAGGGTCATGCTCAAACCCTCGCGGCGCTCGGCCTAGGCCCGGAAGACGTGGTCTACGCCCGGGCCTATCTTGTTGCCGACGGGGCGAAGGGCGGGGACTTTGACTGGAGCGGCTGGGATCGCGCCTTCACGGAATTCTTTGCCCTGGACGATGGCACGCAGCATCGCCCAACCCGGACAACCCTGGGCATTAGCCGCCTCGGCCGGCCAGAGCTGCTCATCGAGATCGAGCTCCTCGCCGCCTATCCGGACGGGAAAGGGGCGACCGCCACCCGGGCCCTGAATCCCCTGCTGTCCCCGCTGACGCGTCCGGGCAGCCGCATTGCCCAGGCCGTTTCCGTGAACGGCAACGCGCCCCTCTACTTCACCTCCGGCATGCTCGCGGATCCGGCGAACCCCGAAGCCCCGGTAAGCGATTCCGCGCACATGGGACCCATGAGCGCGCAAGCCCGCTCGGCGCTGCAAAAGCTTGATGGGAATCTTCGGGCCCAGGGCCTCACCTTCCGGGACGTCTATTTCCTCCGAGCCATGCTGGCCCCGGATCTGCGCGAGGACGGCGCCGTGGACTTTGCCGCCTGGAATGCGGCCTACGACGAATTCTTTAACAACGCTGAAAATCCCCATCGTCCGGCGCGCACCACCATGGCCGCGCCAGGGTTCAACAGCTCCAATCGGATCATCGAGATCGAGGCCTATGCCGCCTACCCGGACGCCCGGGGCGCCCATGCGCATGCCGTCAGCACCGGAGCCAATCCGAACCTCCTGGCTCATGGGGACCCTAAGAGCTTCCTCGCCGACAGCATGTCCGTCGCCCGCCATGCCAGCCTGACCCTGGTCTCGGGCAGCATTGCCAAGGCCGGAGTGCCGCGGGAAGCGGGCATGGAAGCGCAAGCGCGCTCAGCCCTGGAAACCCTCGGGGAGCGCCTCGCCTCCCAAGGCCTGGGCTTTGAGGACGTGGTACAGCTTCGAGCCTACCTCGACGTAGGCGACGACTTCCCGGGGCAGTTCCAGGCCTGGAACCGCGCCTATGGGGCCTTCTTCAATAACGAAGCCAATCCCCACCGCCCGGTGCGCACAGCCCTCCCCGTGGTCGCCCTGCCGGGACAGGCGCTCATCGAGATTGAGGCCACGGCGGTGGCGCCGCGCTAGCGGCGAGAACAGGCTGCGCCACCCATGGCTCGCATGCTCCAGCGCTGGGGCTGGCTCCGGCGCCGGAAGGGTCGAAGCGTGCTATGTCTTCAGCTTGGGCCCGGAGAAGCTGGGCCCTGGGAGCCCCTCTTCGAAGCCCTGACGCAGCGCTTTCCCCGGCTTCGCTGCTATAGCTACGGCCTGGATCGGGGAACGCCGCTAGGCGCCCTCCCCAGCCCTCAGGCCTGGTCCCGGTTGCTCCTTCGGGCCAAGGCCCATGGCGTATTCCTTGCCGGGGGCCCGGCACCCCCGGGGCTGGCCGAGGCCTGTGCGGCCCTCAACCTGCCGCTTTTTGAGGCGGCCCCGCGGGGCGCCTGGAGCGCACCGGAGGGAAGCCCGGAAGGGAGCGCCGATGCCCTCCTCGCTCGCTTTGAGCGCGCCCTCGCCCAGGGCCCTGCGCGGAGTGCCCGCGCCCGGCGAGGCGATCGCCTTCTCCGGGCCCTGGCCCGGCGGCGCTTTGAGCGGCTGCAGGACCTGGCGGCGCTCCGAGAAGCCCTTGGCCACCCGGAGGTGATCTGGGCGCTAGGCAATGGCCCGTCCAGCGAAGACCCTACCCTTGCATCGGCGGCCTACGACAGCCTTTTCCGCGTCAACCACAGCTGGAAAGCCCGGGGCTTCCTAAGCCAGCCGGAGGTGGTATTTACGGGACTTCGGGGCACGGTGGCCGCCGTGCCGGGTAATACCCTTCTGATCTTCCAGCGCGAAGCGGATTTCGAAGCCCTTTTGCCCCGCTGCGCGTTCCTGCCCGGCCGGCGGTGCTTCATGACAGCAGAGCAGCTGGGGCTCTTCCCGGACACCGGGGGGGTGTTCCGCCCCACAAATGGTGCGATCATGATCGCGGTGGCCGTGGCGCTCGCGCCTAAGCGCTTGCGAATCGCGGGCATGGACCTCTTCGCCCACCCAGCGGGGGCCTACCCCGGGGACGAAGCAACGCCCAACGCCTACACCGTGGCCCACGACCGCCAGGATGAGCTGTCCTTTTTGGCCACCCAGCTTGCGCACTATGAGGGTACGCTAGAGACCACCAGCCCCGTGCTCAAAGCCGCTTTGGCCGAGCGCGGGCTTATCGTTCACGACGTCACGCAAGAAAATGAGGACCCCCGGTGAAAGCAGCGGCAAAAGGCGAATTCAAAACGCGCCCCTACCATAAGACCCTTCGCGGGGCCCTCGGCATGGAGGGCGTGCGCCGCCCCGGCGATCGTAAGGCCCCGGTGCTCGTGGCCCTGGACCCCGCCCCCGGCGTCACCCCCTCGGACAAACCTCCGGTGCGTATTTACCTGGGCTCGGAGCCCGCCCAATACCGGGCGGAGCGGGTGTTTGTCTGGTCCGTGAAAAAACACCGCGACCCCAGTCGCCGCTACGAGATCTACCTCATGAAGGATCTCGAAGGCTTCGACCGAAGCAAGTGGAAAACCGGATTTACCAACTATCGCTACGCCATTCCGGCGCTTGCCGGCAACCAAGGCCGAGCGATCTATAACGATGTCGACCAGATCTACCTGGCCGATCCCGCCGAGCTTTTCGATGCGCCCATGGGCGACGCCGCGGTCCTCAGCATCAACGACAAGGAAACGTCCGTGATGCTCCTCGACTGCGAAAAGCTTGCGCCCCTTTGGCGCCTCGAGGAAACGCAGCGGCTGCAAAAGCATAAGCACTATCGAGGGCTGGTCCACGATGCCGGGCTCTGGGGGCACATGGCCGGCGTCTGGAATGCCCGGGATCACGAATACGTGGCCGGGGAGAGCAAGCTTCTCCACTACACCATCTTGCATACCCAGCCCTGGGCTCCCTTCCCGGAGCAGCTCCGCTACGGTGCGAACGCCAACGGGGAGCTGTGGCATGCCCTGGAGCGGGAAGCGGACGGGGCGAACTACACCCTCTTCACCAAGGACGAGCCTAGCGCCCGCTACCATGAGCTCCTGGCCATGTACGCCTCCATGCATGAGGACGGTCGGCCAGAATCGGGCCATGCGGCCAAGGACACCTTTAAGGGCATTTCCCTCACCGAGCACATCACGCCGGTAGCGAAGCTTCTCATGCGCACGGAGAGCCAAACGCTCCTGGATTTCGGCGCGGGCAAGGGTCAGCTCTACAAGGACGATCCCGCCCAGCCGGGCACGCGCCATAAGCACATGGACGCCTGGCCCGGCGTTTCCGTGACCTGCTACGACCCGGGCTACGCGCCCTTCTCCGATCCCTACGAAGGGTCCTATGACGGCGTAATCAGCACGGACGTGCTCGAGCACATTCCCGAGGAAGACATCCCCTGGGTCTTAGACGACCTCTTCGCCCAGGCCAAAAAGTTCGTCTATGCCGTGGCGGCCTGCTATCCGGCAAAGAAGATCATGCCCGACGGCACCAATGCGCACTGCACAAACCAACCCCCGGCCTGGTGGGCAGGGCAAATCGCCCTGGCCGCGCGCCGGAACCCCGGCATTCGCTGGGTGCTCTGCACCCAGGAGAAAAGCCTTTGGAGCTTCGAGCAGCGCAAAAAGCTCACCAAAAAGGGCGTGCGGAGCCGCTATTTCGAAGGGATTGGCTAAGGCCTGAGCCCCGTGGCGCGGCATTTGGTCTTCGACCTGGGCAACGTACTCCTCGCCTGGGATCCGCTAACCGTTACCCTCCCCCCGGCGCTCGCGGGACGGTGGGACGAGGCTAGCCAAAGCGCCGCTCGGGAGGCCCTCTTCCTGGGACCCGGCTGGCAGGCCTTCGACGCCGGCGCCCTAGCAGCGGAATCCCTGGCAGCTCAGTGCAGCGAGGGTACCGCTCTACCCCAGGCGCTGTTTACGGCCCTCATTGAAGCCATGCCCGCAAGCCTGGT
>RGAU01000061.1 GCA_009919975.1 Gammaproteobacteria bacterium | reverse complement strand
CAGGGAGCGCCGTGACCTTCACCGACGATCTTTCCCTCCTGAGCCGCCTCCTGGGACACCCCGTGGTGGGCCTCGAGCGAGAGCGCGCGCCCATGATGGATCTGGAGCGGATCACCGCTGTGGTGCTGGCCCCGGACCGGGCCATTCCCCTGCCACCAAACAACGTGCTGCGGAACCTCGGGGAAGTGGCCGAGCTGCGCGCCCTGCTCGAGGGGTGGTCCCGGCAGGAAGCGGAAACGCTCAAGGGACGGGTGCGGGCACGAGACCTCGAGGCCTCCCCGGAAGCCCTCGAAGCCGAAATGCTGGCGGTCGTCCAGGGGCAATAGGTCGGGGGGCGCTAATTGCAAGCCTCTAAAAACGCCGCTGGGGATGGCGATAGGTGACGGAGAAATAGCCGTAGGCGGGATCGCCCTGCCCCGCGGCATTGGGCGCCTGGCGCATGAAACGCCCGTGCTTGAAGAGGGCGATGCCGCCGTCGAGGGTCCAGCGCGGGGACGGCCGCCAGACGAGGCGCGCATCGAGCTGCGTACCCACATCGTCGCCGCTTTCGCCGGCGCGGTCGCGCACCCCAGAGCCGATCTGGGCATCCCGGGGCGCGTCGAGCCAAAGGGCGCGCAGGGTCGCCTGGGCCGGTGGGCTTCGCCTCCAGGCGCAGCGCCGGAGACAGGAAATTGCCCCGGAGCACGTGAGTGAAGAGGCTCGTGGGCCCGAGATCGCCCCGCACGGGGCCAAAGAGCGCATCAAAACGGCCCCAGCGGTTATCCGTGGGGTCGTCATCGCCGCTGGCGTAATCGAGGAGGGCCGCAACCCGCGGCGTCCAGGCCCCTTCCCCGGTCACGCCGAGGGCCGCATGGAAGAACTCGGCCCGGGCATCGAGCACGGCGCCGTCGTCCGAGGCCGCCGTGGCCCGCACCTGCCCCCACTGCAGCGCCGCTTCCAGCTCCCCATCCCAGGCCCCCGGCGCAGGGGCTCGAAGCCACCGCCCACCCAGCGTTTGCAGGCGTCGATTGCGCGTGGCAAGCCCGTCGTCCCGCTCCCGGAGCACGAAGCCATAGGCCTCAAGCTGATCGTCGGCGTCGGAACGGGTCGTGAGGTAGGCCCCGAGCACCCGAACCCCGACCTGCTCTTCGTCGAGGTCCCACTCGTTATCGCGCACCGCTTCGAAATCGTTAGGAAGCCGTTGCTGGGGGCTTAAGGCAAAGAGCTCGAGGCGCCGCTCGCCGCGGGTCAGGGTGGCCATGGCCCCCGTAAACGCGTTGGGCGTATTGCGATAGCCATTGCGGCCAAGAAGGCGTCCGGCCCCTAAGGTGGGGGCGAGGCGCCCAAGGCGGAGGCTCAGCGTCTGATTGCCGGAAACGGCGCCATCCCAGCCTACATAGGCCGTGAGGGGCTCAAAGGCATCAATGAGGTTGCCGTCCGCACTGCTCCCGGGGGCAAGATCGTAGGCGCGGGCATCAAGAACCTCGCCGCCCAGGCGAAAGGCGCCCCGCGCGTACTCGGCCGCCAGGCGCGTGCGCAGCACCACGCCGTGGTCGCTGCTGCCAAGACCCGGACGAAATTGGTTATGGAGCCCTTCGAAGCGCGTGCGATGGGAAAAGTCGACGGAAAGGCCGTCCTCCGCGACCGCCACCGAGGGCCCGATAAGCGCCCCGAGGGCGGCCCCTAGGGTGACAGCGATCGCCGTCAGGCGCCGCCCCCCCATTCCCACCAAGCCCCGCAAAGATACCGCCATGCCATTGCTCCCAAGCCGAGGCTGCGCACCCTAGGGAAGGGGCGCAGCCAAGGCAAGGGGGCCTCGCTTAGGCGAGGCCCGCCACGGCCTTTTGTAGGGCCGCCAGGCGCGTGGGGAAGAAGGCGTCGGCGTCGATGGCGGCGTCGGCGCCAAGCTCCCGGAGCGTGCTCCGCCCCGCGTCATTCAAGCCGGCCACGTAGAGGTCCTGCCCCGCTTCCTTGGTATCCGTCGCCACCGTTTCCACGGCTCGGGCTGCGGACACATCGAGGAAGGGCACGTCAGAGAAGTCGAGGACGACCGCCCGCTGGTGAGGCTCCACGGTCTCCCGCACGTGGTGGCCAAGGTCCGCGGCTGCGGCAAAGCTCATGGGACCGGTAAAGGCCATGATGGAGATGCGTCCCCCGGCCTGCTCCAGAACGGCCCGCTCTTCCTCGGACTCCACGGAGAAGCTCTGCTCCCGAAGGCGCTTCACCTGCGCATCGGCCAGCTGCTGAATGAAGGCCAGGGCCGCGAGGAAGACGCCGACGAATACCGCGGTCATGAGATCGACGAACACGGTCATGAGCAGCACCAGCATCATCAGCGCGAGGTCGATGCGCGGGCCGCGATGGCTCCGCTTTAGGTAGGTCCAATCGATGATGTCGAAGCCCACCTTAAAGAGAATGCCCGCGAGCACGGCGTGGGGGATCTGCTCCGCGAGGGGGCCGAGGGCCAACACGATGGCCAGCAGCACCAGACTGTGAAGCATGCCCGAGAGGCGCGTGCGGCCGCCGGTGCGAATGTTCACCACCGTGCGCATGGTGGCCCCGGCGCCGGGAATGCCGCCGATGAAACCGGCGACGGCGTTACCGATGCCCTGCCCCAGGAGCTCCTTGTTGGAGTCGTGGCGCGTACGCGTCATGTTGTCCGCCACGAGCGACGTCAGCAGGGAGTCGATGGCGCCCAGCACGGCAAGGATTACCGCGGCCTTCAGCACAATGGGGGACGCCAGGGCGCTCAGCGCCGGCAGGGTCAGCTCGGGCAAGCCCGAAGGGATGTCCCCGATCACCGGCGCCCCAGGAAACTGCACGCTGATGATCGTGCCGATGATGAGCGCCGCCAAGGGACCGGGGAGGTACTTGGCCACGGAAGGCGGCCAGAAGAACACGATCAGCAGGGACAGGGCCCCGAGGAGCGCCGCCATACCGTTGATGTTCGCCAGAGCCTCGGGAACGGCCAGCAGGGCATTCACCGTGCCCGGAGGCGCCTCCCCGCCCACGATGCGGGAGGCCTGGAGGATGATAATGATGCAGCCGATGCCGCTCATGAAGCCCGACACCACGGGATAGGGCACAAGGCGGATGTAGGTCCCAAGGCGCAGCACGCCCAGAAGCACCTGAATCACCCCGGCGAGCACCACGGCGGTAAAAATCAGCGCCGGCTGATCCGCAAAGGTGGCCGCAAGGCCTGCAAAGACCACCACCATCGGCCCGGTAGGGCCGGACACGTTGGTGGGCGTTCCCCCAAAGGCGGCGGCAAAGAAGCCCACGGCAATGGCGCCGTAGAGCCCCGCGATGGGGCCTACGCCGGAGGCCACCCCAAAGGCCAGGGCCAGGGGCAGGGCCACCACGGCGGCGGTGAGGCCGCCAAATATGTCTCCGCGCAAATACTGCGTGTTCATGCCTCAGGCTCCAGGTCAGAGAGGTCATAGCGATAGATGGGGTCGAGATGATCGTCGGGGCCCATGGTGGCGAGCTGCTTCAAGATGCCATCCTTCAACCCGTAGACCCAGCCATGCAGCAGGGGCCGCTGCTCCCGCTTCCAAGCGGCCTGGATGATGGAGGTTTTCGCCAGGTTCATCACCTGTTCCTGCACATTCAGCTCCACCATGCGGTCCGCGCGGGCATCGTAGTCTTCGATGGCATCCAGCTCTTCCCGATGTAGCCGATAGTTGTCCTTGATATTGCGCAGCCACTTGTTGATGAGGCCAATATTCTGCTGTGTGAGGGCCGCCTTCACGCCCCCGCAGCTGTAGTGGCCACAGACGATCACGTGCTTCACCTTGAGCACGTTCACGGCGAATTCGAGCACGGACAGCAAATTGAGGTCCGTGTTCACCACCATGTTCGCCACGTTGCGGTGCACGAAGATTTCCCCGGGATTGGAGTTCGTGATGTCCTCCGCCGGGACCCGGCTATCGCTGCAGCCAATCCAGAGGAATTCCGGGGACTGGCCCTCCGCCATACGCTCGAAGTAGGCGGGATTGCGCTCCACCATCTCCTGCGCCCAGGCCTTGTTTTCCAGTAGCAGTTTCTCGTAGCTCTTCATGCCAGTGCCTCTCGGAAGTAGGGATTGTTGCTTGTGGGCGACCGCTTAATTTCCACCGTGATGCTTCGAGCCCGGGCGTTGGCCTGGAAATGCTCGAGGGTTTCGATGATGTCTTGGTCAATGAAGGAAGCCCGGGTGCCATCGATGATCACGAAGGCCCCGTCGGGCAGCTTGGCCAGGGCCTCCCGGAGCGCCGCCCGGTTAAAGAAGCTGCAGTCCTTGGCGAAGCGCACGATCACGTTGGTGCCATCCTGGAACACCACGAAGGCGCGCTTGAAGTTGCCCGCGATAACGCCAGCGATGCCCACCGCAAGGCCGACCAGCACCCCCTCCAGCAAATCGGTCAGCAGGATCGCCAGCACGGTGGCAAAGAAGGGCGCCCACTGGGTCGGACCCTTCGCGATGATGCCCTGGTAGAGGCTCGGGGGCGTCAGCTTCAGGGCAATCACGATGAGCACGGCTGCCAGGGACGCCAGGGGAATAAGATTCAAAAGCCCCGGCAAAAACAGCACGAGAAGCAGGAGCAGGGCCCCGTGGATCATGGTGGCGCGCTTACTTTGGGCCCCGGCGCTGATGTTGGCCGTGGTGCGCACCACCACGGAGGTGATGGGCAAGCCCCCAACGACGCCGGACAGCACGTTCCCCGCCCCCTGGGCCAGAAGCTCCCGGTTCGGCGGAGCCACCCGCTTCTGGGGATCGAGCCGATCCGCGGCGTCCAGCGCCAGCAGCGACTCCAGGCTCGCCACCACGGCGATGGTCACGGCGAGGATCCACACCTCGGGATGGGTGAAGCCCACGGGGTCCGGATGCATCAGCGCACTGAGGAACGCCCCCGCATCCCCCGCCGGCAGGGTCACGAGGTGCTCCCCGGTGAGGACCCAGCTCGGCGCTAAGGCCGGCAGCACCAGACTGTTGAGCACCACGGCGGCGAGTACGGCCACCAGGGGCCCGGGCATGAAGGCGAGCACGCGGCGGGCCTTCAGCGCCGGCTGCTCCCAAAGCACGAGCAAGGCGAGGCTCACCACCGCCGTCAGCAGGGCGCCGGGCACGGCGTTCTGCGCCGCATGGAGGATGGCCGTAAAGGTGTTGTCCCCGTCCATCTGCAGGAAGGAGAAGTCCCCCTCGGGATCCACGTCATAGCCAAGGGCGTGGGGGATCTGCTTCAGAAGCAGAATCACCCCGATGGCGGCCAGCAGCCCCTGCACCACGGAGGACGGGAAAAAGTGCCCGAGCACCCCCACCCGTAGGGCCCCCAGGGCCATCTGCATCATCCCCGCCAGCACCACAGCGCAGAGGAAAAGGTGGAAATCTCCGAGGCTCCCAATACCGCTGAGCACCACCACGGTGAGCCCCGCGGCGGGGCCGGAAACGGACACCTGGGAACCGGAGAGGGCCCCCACCACCATGCCCCCGATCACCCCGGCGATGATGCCCGCGTGCAGCGGCGCCCCGGACGCCAGGGCAATGCCGAGGCACAGGGGCAAGGCCACCAGAGTGACCACGAGCCCGGCCTGAAAATCAGCCAACCCCGCGCTCCCGCTCCGGGGCACGTTCGCTTCTTGAGTCATTACCGACTCCTTTTATGGAAAATTTGATCACTCCTCGCACGCTAGGTTGACCAAACCCAAGGACGGCGCAAGAAGGCCACGCCTCACTCCTGAGGCGTCGATCTTTGAATTTCTTCGCCCTGGCAGGGATGACCGGTGCGCCAGGGATGGGGAGACGAGGGCCCTAGGCCGCCGCCTCCGCCGACCGCCACAAAGGCCTTAGGCACCTTGTAGCCGGCGAGCTGCGCGCGCACATAGGCCCGCAGCGTTTCATCATCCAATTCCGCGCCCGCTTCGGTGAGGGCGTAGACCGCCACCACCCGATTGCCGAGGCGCTCGTCCGGGAGGCCCACCACCAGGCAGTCGGCGACGGCCTCGTGGCGCTTCACCGCCTCCTCCACCTCTTCCGTGTAGACCTTCTCGCCCCCGGTGTTGATGCACTGGGATCCGCGACCGAGCAGCGTAATGGTGCCATCCGCTTCCACCCGGGCGAAATCCCCGGGGAAGCTGTAGCGCACGCCGTTCACGGTCCGGAAGGTTCGGGCGGACTTCTCCGGATCCTTGTAGTAGCCCAGGGGCACGAGCCCCGCCGTGGCCACGAGGCCCACCTCGTCGCTTCCCGGCGTGACCTCCTGGTCATCCTCCGTGAAGACCTTCACATTCTCCCCGAGGGCAAAGCGCGCCGTGGTGGCCGGGGCGTCCCGGGTGGCCACGGAGGAGCCCATGGACCCTTCCGTGGAGCCCATGGCGTCGTAAAGCATGAAGTCCTTGTGGCGATGGAGCCCCGCTTTGACCTCCTGGGACCACATCACCCCGGAGGAGCTGATCAGGGCGAGGCGGCTGAGGTCATAGGGCGTGCCTGCGGCCTCCGCCGCATCGAGCGCCGCCACCATGGGGCGGGCGAAGGCATCGCCGACAATGGTGAGATCCGTCACGCCTTCCGCAGCGACGGTCTTAAACAGCACGTCCGGATCGAAGTGGGCCGTCCGCTGAGTCACTACGCAGCCCCCGCAGAGCAGGGGGATGATGGTGCCAATCCACATGCCCGTGCCGTGCATCTGGGGACAGGCCGGGAGGCTCACGGGGGCCGCGCCGGCGCCATGCAGCGCCCGCGCCTTGGCCACCAGATCCTCGATACTTTCCGCGGGCTCCAGCCCCCGAATGGCGAGCCCGCCCGCGGCCATGGCCGCGCAGAAGGCGCCGTTTTCGTACATCACGCCCTTGGGCATGCCCGTGGTGCCGCCGGTGTAGAGCATGTAGACGTCCTCGGCGGGGCGCGGCGTCCAGGTCCCCGGGGCCGCCTCGGCGAGGGCCGCCTCAAGGGCCACGGCGCCCGCCAGCAGCGGCGCCTCCGTGCCATCGTCCACCTGAAGGTAAAGCTTCACCCCCGGCAGGCGGGGCCGAATCTCTTCGATGCGATCGGCGAAGCGGCCATGAAACAGCACGGCTTCGGCGTCGGAGTTCTCTAGCAGATAGACCAACTCGTCCGCTTGATAGCGGTAGTTCACGTTGATGGGGCAGGCGCCCAGCTTGAAGGCGCCGAAGTGCGCCTCCGTATATTCGTTGCAGTTGAGGAGGTAGAGCCCGAGCTTGGATCCGGGGCCCAGGCCCGCGGTGGCCAGCACGCTCGCGAGCCGTCCCGCTCGGTCGTCGAATTCCGTCCAGCTGCGCGTTTGCCCCTCGCAGGAAAGGGCCGGCGCATCCCCGAGGGCCTGCGCCAACGCCGTCCAGGCATTGCCAAAGTGGAATTCCATCGCTCCCAAGCCTCCCCGCTCGTGTGGAGCTTTGACCATAGCAAGGGATCTTCGCCCCTTGAACTGCCTTGCTGACTCATCCCTTCGGGAAAAGTTCCACGCGACCGGAAAAAAGCTGCGTTATGCTCAGAAAAAACCTGGGGGAGGGTGAAGGATGAGCTTAAAGGTCATTGGCGCCGGCTTCGGGCGCACGGGCACCCTGTCGCTGAAGATGGCCCTGGAGCAGCTGGGCTTTGGCCCCTGCTACCACATGGTGGAGGTCTTCAAGCACCCCACCCACATCCCCCTTTGGCGGAAAGCCCACGCCGGGGACCCCACGGACTGGCCCGCCCTCTTTGCGGGCTACCAGGCCACGGTGGATTGGCCCTCCTGCAACCTCTGGGCGGAGCAGCTCGCCGCCTTCCCGGAGGCGAAAATCATCCTATCCCGGCGGGACCCGGCGGCCTGGTATCGCTCCATCATGAGCACCATCTACCCCTCCAGCGCGGCGGCCGCGGCCAGCGACGACCCCGGCCAAGGGGCCTTTGGCGCCTTTGCCATGGAAGTGATTTGGGATCGGGTCTTTCAGGGGCGCTTGGACGATGAAGCCCACGTTTGCGCCACCTTCGAAGCGCACAACGCAGCGGTCATCGCCGCGGCGCCGAAGGATCGGCTACTGGTCTTCGAGGCCAGCGAAGGCTGGGAGCCTCTCTGCGATTTTCTCGACGTTCCCGTACCGGAGGCCCCCTACCCGCGCAGCAACTCCACGGAAGACTTCCAAAAGCACCGCGGTCCCCGGGCCTAGGGCAACAGGAGCCACGCCAGGAGCACGGGCGTCGCCACGAGCGCGAGAAGCGTTTGCCCCGTGATCACCGCCGCCGTGGCCGGCCCATCGCCCCCAAGCTGCTGGGCCAGGATGTAGGCGGAGGTGGCCGTGGGCACGGCGAAGAGCATCAGCATGACCATCTGCAGGGGCCCGGGCACGCCGAGAAGGGTTGCAAGGCCCAGGGCAACCGCGGGCTTCAGGGCAAACTGCACGGCGCTGCTCACGACCACGGGCTCGAGATCCCCCATCCGACGCGGCGCGCGCAGCGCTGCCCCCACGGCCAAAAGCCCCAGGGGCAGGGCCGCACTGCCCAGCAAGCTCAGGGCATCCCCAAGGGCCGCGGGCAAGCCGCCGAGGGCCGCAAAAAGCCCCCCGGCGAGGCACGCCAGAATCAGGGGATTGGTGCCGAGGGCCCGGGCCACGGCGCCCAGACCCTGGGACGAAGCCTTCGCTCCCTCGCCCCAGCGGGCAAAGGCGAGCACGCAGAGCACGTTGATGACCACGATCATGAGCGCCGCCAGCCAGGCCAGGGGGGCCAGGGCGTTCTCCCCAAGAAGCCCCTCGGCCATGGCAAAGGACAGGTACGTGTTAAAGCGCACTCCACCCTGGAACAGGGCCGTATAGCGGGGCCCGCTTAAGCGGGAAAACAGGGGCCGGAGGGCAAAGAGCCCCGCGGCAACCAGCAGCACCGTCCCTACGGTCGCCAGGGCCGCGAACCCCAGACCCTCGGGCAGGCCCTGGGCGCTGATGCGGGAGACGAGCAAGGCCGGGAACAGCACGAAATAGGTGAGGCGCTCCACGGGCGGCCAGCTGCCATCGGGGGCGAGGCCACTGCGACGCAGGCCATAGCCCAGGGCGATGAGCAGCACGAGGGGCGCAAGCGCGCTCAAAACAAGGGACATGGTGGCGCCCTGAGGCCCTAAGAAGCGGCGAGTATAGCCCTTGCGTCCGGCGGTTGGGGTCGCCACCCTAAAGGGGCTTGCGTGTTGCGACCGCCCAAGGAGCTCCCATGGCCCGCGCCCCTGCCCGATCCCCCTGCCCCCTGCCGGCCCGAGCCCCTCTGGCCCTCGCTGCCCTTCTCGCTGCCCTTTTGGTCGGCTGCGGCGCCGAGGAGACGGCCCCGCCCGTAGACCAGGCCCCGGGGCGCTTACCCGCCGCGGAAGCCGCCATCCCCAGCGTCGCCGGCGCCCGGGCGGAAAGCCAGGCCATCGCGGACGCAATCCTTGGGGCCCCGGACCCGGTGCGAGCCGCGCGCCAGGCCGGTCAAGGCCTCTGGGAAGGGGCTCGAACCTACGCCGCCGCCAGCTTCGACGACCGCCCCCTTTATTGGCTGCGCCTGGCCACCCAGGAACACCTGAAGGCAGATTGCCGGGCCCATTGCGCCGCCCTCCTCGAGGCCTTTGATCGGGCCAGCCGAGGCGACGGGGACATCGCTTTTTCTTCAGGCGCTGGGACCCTGCGCATCCTGCTCACGGGCTTCGACCCCTTTAGCCTCGATCGGCACATCGACCAGAGCAACCCTTCCGGCGTAGCCGCCCTGCGCCTCGACGGCGCGCGCTGGACCGTCGGCGGCATGGCCGTGGAAATCGAAACCCTGCTCTTCCCCGTGCGCTTTGATGCCTTCGATGCGGGCACGGTGGAGGCGCGCCTCTCGCCCCTCTTGCAGCGCGGGGACCTGGCCCTGGCGGCAACGATCAGCATGGGCCGGGATCACTTCGATTTAGAACGCTTCCCCGGCCGCCGCCGCTCCTCCGAAGCGCCCGATAACGCCGGCGTGCGCACGGGCGCCAGCGCGGCCCAGCCCCTCGTCCCGCGCCTCGGCGACGAGCCCCTCGAGGGGCGAGAATTCCTGGAGTTCTCCCTACCCGTCGCGGCCCTCCAGGGCGGCGCCGGCCCCTATGAAATTCGAGACAACCGGCGCGTGGCCACCCTCGAGCGCGGCACCTTAGACGCGGAAAGCCTTAAGGACCTCGCCGGCCTCACGGCCGTGCGCGGGGGCGGTGGGGGCTATCTGAGCAATGAAATCAGCTATCGCAGCCTGAACCTGGCCCAGGCGCTCGGCGCCACCGTGCCCCTTGGGCACATCCACACGCCCCGCCTGGACGGCTTCGACCCGGCCGTATTGGAAGCCATTAGCACGCAGCTGGAAGCCATGCTGGAAAGCGCGGCGGCAGTCCTCGCCGCCGAAGGCGGGCTGGCAACCGGCGGTTGAGGCGCGCCCTAGCCCCGCCGTGTGCAGGGGCCTGGGACGAGGGCCCTAGGGCGCGATGACCCGAATGTCGGCGAGGGCGCCGCTGTCGAGGGCCTCGGCGCCCGCGGGGAAGTCGTTCTCCTCGAGAATATAGGCAAGGATGGCGGCGTACTCCTCGCCCCAAAGGCCCCCGGGATTGTCCTGGGGCATGAGGCCGCTGATGATGCCGTAGGGCTGATCGAGCGTGAGCCCTTCCCACTCCTTTAGCTTCCCATCGAAGTACTTCTTCGGGTGGTGGCAGTTCTTACAATGCTGGCCGAAGAGCTTCTTGCCGGTTTTGGCCTGGGCCTCGGAAAAGACCCCATCCTCTAGGCTGCGCTCCGCCAGGGCCCCGGCGCTCAAGGCGAGCCCCAGAACCCCCAGGATCATGCTGTGCAGCCCTCGCACCCTACCCATTGGCTCACTCCCTATGCGAAAAAAAGGCGGCGACCCCGAAGGATCGCCGCCCTCTTTAACGTCGACCCTTAGTGGTGGTCGTCGCTGTGGTCTTCATCGGACGGCAGGGCCAGGGCCGTCAGCTTAGAGCCCGTCTGCAGCACGATGTACTGCCGGCCCTCATGCATGTAGGTCATCATGCCGTAGCGGCTTCGCTCCGGCACTTCCACCCGGCCCACTTCCTTCGTACATGAGCATGCTCGGGGTGACGGTCATGGGCGCCACCGTACCGGAGCCGCCGTTCGGCAGATCCATGTCCTTCAGCGCCGGATGGTTCCGGATGCGATCGGACATTTCCCCCACGGGGATGTACCAGAGGTGCTCCCCGGTGTTCATGTCGATGGCCGTGATGCGGCTGAAGGGCGGCTTGAAGAGGGGCAGGCCGTCAGGCATGCGCACCCCCATGTTACGAAGCACGGCGTAGTCGGCGATGGTCGTCCCCGTGGGCATATCGATGAGCCCATCGCGTTCCGAACCCGGAGCCATGATCCGCGTGGTGCAGGCCTTCCGAGAAGTAACGAAGAGCACCCCCGTGGTGGGATCGGCGGCAGCGGGGCCATCGATGTTCACGCCCCCGATATCGCCGGGGCACCAAAGGGAGCCGAGCTTACCCATGTCGTTGTCGCGATGAAGCGGCGGCGTAAACAGGGGCCCGATGTGGAACTGATCCACCAGGTCGATGGCCTTCTGCCGAAGCTCCGGCGTGAAGTCGATGAGATCATCGTGGGTGAGCCCCTGAATATCGTAGGGCGCGGGCTTCGTCGGGAAGGGCTGGGTGGCCGCGAGCTGCTCCCCGGGGATAAGCCCCTTGGGTACGGGCCGCTCCTCGATGGGCCACAGCGGCTCCCCCGTTTCCCGGTTAAAGGCGTAGGCGAAGGACTGCTTCGTCACCTGCACGATGGCGGGCACGGTTTTGCCGTTCTGCTGCACGTCGAGCAGCACCGGCGCCGTGGGCGTGTCGTAGTTCCAGATGTCGTGATGGACCATCTGGAAGTGCCAAGCGCGCTTACCGGTTTTCACATCCAGGGCAATAAGGCTCGTGCTGAAGAGGTTATTCCCAGGACGGAAG
>RGAU01000007.1 GCA_009919975.1 Gammaproteobacteria bacterium | reverse complement strand
ATCGCCGCCGCCGATGATCAGCACGCGCCTCGCGTTGCCGTGGGCGAAGAGCGGCACGTGGGCCATCATCTCGTGATAGAAGAACTCATCCCGCTCGGTGGTCTGGATCACGCCGTCGAGCGCCATCACGCGGCCAAACTTCGCATTGTGGAAGATCATCAAGTGCTGATGATCGGTCCGGTGCTCAAAGTAGACCTCGTCGATGGCGAAGCGCTGACCGTAGGCGTCGTAGAGCGTCTCGGTAAAAGCGTTACGCGTCATCGATCACGCCCCGCCGGTGTTCCGCCACCTCGTGCCGTTTCGGTGCAAAGGTTTTTCTCAGCGCTTCCACGCCAAGTTCGGGCTTTGCATCGCCGCACATAAAGATGTCGAAGGCGGCGTAGCCACATTCGGGCCAGGTATGCACGGAAATGTGCGACTCGGCCAAAACGGCAACGCCGGAAATACCACCGTTGGGAGTGAAATGGTGAAGGTGAATATGGAGAAGGGTGGCCCCGGAGACCTTGACCGCGCGGCGCATGGCCGTCTCCATGAGCTCGAGGTTATCGAGTTCCTGGGCGTCAAAGAAATCCACGATGAGGTGGGTGCCAGCGAAGACCATGCCATCGCGATGGATGAAGTGGTCTAGGCGTCCCTCTTCGGGGGTAAAGGTGCCGGTGTTGGCCCGGGGTCCTGGATCGTGGGGAACGGCGTTGCCGCGGCCCACCCATGCAGCCTCTGCTCGCATCGGTTACTCCTTTATCAAACGGCTCGCTTTCTGCTTAGCGGCGTCATCGAAGGAGCGCCGCATCGTCAGGGGTGCATAAAGCCTCATCTAGTGGCGAAGAGGCCCGCGATTGTACGGAAACGGTCCCCCGCCGCAATGGTTTTTTTAACCGATTTTCAATCCCTCCCGGGGGCCATTAAGATGGCAGGGATTCTCGGGGCCTAACGGTGCCCTTTCAGAGGCTAAACCCATGATTTCGAGCAACGGCTTAGGGCCCAGCATCGGCCCCTATCGGCTTCGTAATCCCGTGGTGCTCGCGCCCATGGCAGGGGTGACCGATGCACCCTTTCGGGCCCTTTGCTGGCGCCTGGGCGTGGGTTACGTGGTTTCCGAGATGGTGTCGTCCAACCCCCGGCTCCGAGAGACCCGGAAATCGACCCTCCGTCGCCGCCCCCTTGAAGCCTGCGGCCCCCGTAGCGTTCAGATCGCCGGCGGCGACCCCGCCAGCGTGGCCGAGGCAGCTCGATTCAACGTTGAAGAGGGCGCCCAGATTATCGATATCAACATGGGCTGCCCCGCAAAGAAGGTGTGCAATAAGGCGGCAGGATCGGCCTTGCTCAAAGATGAAGGGCTGGTGGCGGAGATTCTGAAGGCGACGGTGGCCGCCGTTTCCGTGCCCGTCACCCTAAAGATTCGCACTGGCTGGAGCCCCGAGCACCGCAATGGCGTGCGCATCGCTCGCCTCGCTGAGGATGCGGGCATTGCGGCCCTGGCGGTACACGGGCGCACCCGAGCCGATCGCTTTCTTGGGGCGGCGGAGTACGACACCATTGCCGAGATCGTCGATGCGGTCTCCATTCCTGTCTTCGCGAACGGCGACATTAGCTCGTCGGAGAAAGCGCTGGCGGTGCTGGCGCATACGGGCGCGGCGGGCATCATGATCGGCCGCGCAGCCCAGGGGCGGCCCTGGTTCTGTGGGCAAGTGGCGGCGGCCCTTGCCGGGGCGCCCCGGGAAGCGCCCAGCCTCCCGGAGCAGGGGGCGCTGCTTTCCGAACACGTCGCAGCGCTCCACGACTTCTACGGCCCCATCCCCGGGGCGCGCATCGCCCGTAAGCATGTGGGCTGGGCGCTCGCCGACCTCGGCGAGGCTGGCGAGGCCTTTCGCCGATGCTTCAATGCGCTAGAGGCACCGGAGGCGCAGCTGGAAGCCCTGGTCCACTTTTACGGCCCCCGGCGCGCAGCCGCATGACCGGCGCCTCCCGCATTCCCCTTCGAGCGCACGTAGAGGCGGCCTTGGAAAGCTACTTCGCCGATCTTGATGGCGAGGTCCCGGTGGATCTCTACGATCTCGTTATTGGAGAGGTTGAAGGCCCCCTCCTGGCTCAGGTCATGACCTACGTAAAGGGAAATCAATCTCGGGCGGCTGCGCTTCTGGGCATCAGCCGCGGTACGCTGCGCACCAAATTGAAGGCGCACGCCTTGCTCTAGCCCCAACCCTCGGAGTTATCGTTTATGAAACACCCCATTCCCGTTCGCCGGGCTCTTATTTCTGTCAGCGATAAGCGGGGCATCGAGCGCTTTGCCGAGGCGCTGGTGGCACGGGGCGTGGCCTTGCTGTCCACGGGCGGCACCTGTGAGCGGCTTCGGGCTGCGGGCCTGCCCGTGACCGAAGTGTCTGAGCACACGGGCTTTCCTGAAATGATGGATGGGCGGGTGAAGACCCTTCATCCCAAAATCCACGGCGGTCTGCTGGGGCGTGAGGACGGTGCTGGCGGCGGTGTTGATGGCGCTCTGATGGCGGCTCACGGCATTGATCCCATCGACCTGCTCGTGGTCAACCTCTACCCCTTCGAAGCGACGGTCGCGAAGGCGGGGTGCACCCTAGAAGACGCCATAGAGAACATCGACATCGGTGGCCCGGCCATGGTGCGCTCCGCGGCGAAGAATCATGCCCGGGTGGCTGTGGTGACCGATCCCCGGGATTACGACCGGGTACTCGAAGCCCTCGAGGCTCAGCAGGGCGCGACGGACTTGGCCCTTCGCTATCGCCTGGCAGCCCGGGCCTTCGCCCATACCGCTTCCTATGACGCTGCCGTGGCCAATTGGTTGGGGGCCCGGGATGACGAGGGGGCCCCCGTAGCCGTGCCTGAAACCCGCCACCTCACGCTGGAAGGGGGGCAGGGGCTTCGCTACGGAGAGAACCCTCATCAGAGTGCCACCTTCTACCGAGGCCGGGGCTGGCCCCAGGTGGGGACGGTGGCCGGAGCCGTTCAGCTACAAGGTAAGGCCCTGTCCTATAACAACATTGCGGACACGGATGCGGCGCTAGAGTGTGTATCGGCCTTCACCGCGCCAACCTGCGTGATCGTGAAGCACGCGAACCCCTGCGGCGTGGCTACAGCGCCCACGCTCTCGGAAGCCTATGACCGGGCCTTCGCCACCGATCCCACCAGTGCTTTCGGGGGCATCATTGCCTTCAACGAAGCCCTCGACGAAGCCACGGCCCGGGCTATCGTTGAGCGTCAGTTCGTGGAGGTCGTCATTGCGCCTAGCATCGACGATGGCGCCCTTGCCGCCTTTGCTGGGAAAAAGAACATCCGCGTGCTGGCCTGTGGGCCCCTTGCGGCTCCGGGGCAGGCGGCTCAGCACAAGCAGGTGGGCGGCGGCATGCTTATCCAAAGCGGCGACTCTCCCGTGCTAGCCGAGGACGCTCTGACCGTGGTGACCAAGCGCGCCCCCTCTGCAGAGGAGATGGCTGATTTGCGCTTTGCCTGGACCGTCGCCCAATACGTGAAATCCAATGCCATCGTGTATGCCTCGGCCCAGCGCACCATTGGGGTGGGCGCGGGGCAGATGAGCCGGGTCTATAGCGCCAAGATCGCGGGCATCAAAGCTGCCGATGAGGGGCTCCAGGTAGCGGGCTCGGTCATGGCGTCTGATGCCTTCTTCCCCTTCCGCGATGGCATCGACGCCGCCGCCGAGGCCGGTATTCGAGCGGTGATCCAGCCCGGCGGTTCCATTCGCGATGAGGAAGTCGTCGCGGCAGCCAACGAGGCCGGCATGGCCATGGTGTTCACCGGCGTTCGCCACTTCCGCCACTAAGACTCGCTTTCGGAGCGCTCGGCATGAAAAAGATACTGGTCATTGGCAGCGGCGGGCGCGAGCATGCCCTCGCCTGGGCGGCGGCCCGCAGCCCCGAGGTGGTAGAGGTCCTGGTGGCCCCGGGCAACGCCGGGACGGCGCAGGAACCCAAGGTTCGCAATGTGGCCCTTGACCCCATGGATTTCCCGGGGTTGATCGCGTTAGTGCGGAAAGAGGACGTGTCCCTGACCATCGTCGGGCCCGAAGCGCCTCTCGTTGCCGGTGTGGTGGACGCCTTCGAGGCGGAGGGCTTGCCTTGCTTTGGGCCCCGGGCCGCAGCGGCGCAGCTAGAGGGCTCCAAGGCTTTCACCAAGGCCTTTCTAGCGCGCCACGGCATCCCCACGGCGGCCTACGCGGTTTTCGATGCGCTAGCCCCGGCGCAGGACTACGTGCGCGCCCAGGGAGTTCCCATTGTGATCAAGGCCGACGGCTTGGCGGCGGGCAAGGGCGTGGTGGTGGCCATGACGGAGCAGGACGCCCTGGCTGCGCTTGAGCAGATGCTAGGCGGCGAGGAAGCTTCCGGTGCCCAGGTGGTGATCGAAGCCTTTATGGCCGGGGAAGAGGCCAGCTTCATCGTGATGGCCGATGGGGAAGATTTCCTCGCCTTCCCGACCTCCCAGGATCACAAGCGCCGCTTTGATGGCGACGAAGGCCCCAATACCGGCGGCATGGGCGCCTATTCTCCGGCCCCCGTGGTCACGTCCGAGGTTGAGGCCCGCGTTCTGGAGCGCATTGTGCGCCCGACCCTTCAAGGCCTACGGCAAGACGGCATTCATTACCGGGGCTTTCTCTATGTGGGCCTCATGATCGACGAAGCGGGGGACCCGCGGGTGGTGGAGTTCAACTGCCGCTTTGGGGATCCGGAGGCGCAGCCGGTGCTGACTCGCGTGCGCTCCGATCTGCCGTCCCTTTGCGAGGCTGCCCTGGAGGGTCGCCTCGGCGAATGCACCCTGGACGTGGATCCCGCCTGGACCGTCGGCGTGGTACTGGCCATGGAAAGCTACCCTGGGAACTATCCCAGCGGGGAGCCGATCTCCGGGCTGGATGAGGTGGCGAACGGCAAGGTGTTCCATGCGGGAACGCGCTTGTCCGCGGAGGGCACCGTGGAAACCCAGGGCGGGCGCGTGCTCTGCGTCGTGGGGAAGGGCTCGGCTTTTGAGGACGCTCGCGCCGAAGCCTACGGAGCGATTCAAAAGATTACCTTCAAAAGCATGGCCTATCGCCGGGATATTGGACACCGGGCGACCTCCTAGGCCGCTCGCCCCAGCGACACCCCCTCAATCCCTTCGCCCTTGGCGAAGGGTGAGCCTCGCTTATAAAATCGGTAAAGTCGAAAGCGTTATCGACAGCGAGTCTAATGGGGAAAGGCATGGGAAGGGTGTTGAGCTCGGGTCCGGGACGGATTCTTTCGGCTTCTATTCTCTTCATCGTCCTGTGGACCCTTTCCCTCGTCAGCCTTGCCGCTGAACCAGAAGTTGCTGCTCGCGCGACGGCCATTCTCAATAAGGTTGAAGCGATTTCCTCCGACGGTGAGATTCGGCGTCTGGCTCGGGGCGACCTCATTTACGTTGGCGAGACCCTCACCACTGGCCCTAAGGGACGAGCCCAGCTCCGCTTCACCGACCGCGGGGTGATGACCCTTCGCCCGGCTACCCGCTTATCCATCGACGATTACCGCTTTGACCCTGCTGCGCCTGCGCTGAATCGCCAGAATCTGAGTGTGGATCAAGGCGGTTTCCGCGCTGCTACGGGCGCCGTGGCGGATAGCAATCGGGAAGGCTATCGCGTAGCCAGCCCCTTGGGGGTGGTTGGTGTTCGAGGCACGAACTACGAGGCCGTGCTCACCCCATCCAATAATCTCGTGCTGGGCGCTTACGAAGGCACCATCGACGTCACGTCCCCTACAGGCAACGTAGCCGTCCTTGGTGAAGGCGCTGACTTCAACTTCGCCCGCGTCGATTCCTCCGGCGGCGTGGAGTACTTGCTCGAGCCGCCGGAGGAACTTGCGAGCTCCGCCGGCGTGACCGACGACCAGGAAGAGGCGGAAGAGAGCGAAGAAGAGGGAGAGGAATCTGAGGAATCGGAAGAGTCCGAGGAGTCTGAAGAGGATAGCGAGAGCGCCGAAGAGGAAGGCGACAGCAGCGAAGAAGAGGCAGAGGAAGGCGAAGCCGCCGAGGAAGAGGGTGCTGACGACGCAGAAGACAGTGAGGCCGAAGAGAGCGCGGAGTCCGAAGAAGCTGAGGACAGCTCAGCGGAAGAGAGCGAAGAGGCTGCCGCAGAGGAGTCCGACGAAGGGGCCGGTGAGAGCGGGGAGGCTGAAGAGAGCGGCGCCGATGAGGGTGGCGCTGCGGAAACTGAGGCAGAGGCTGAAGCCGATGGCAGCGGTGATGACAGTGGCGCCTCCACAGAATCGGACGGCGCCGGCGAAACCACCGATGACGGCGCTGAGGCAGATGGAGCTGCAGAGCCCGCGGATGCTGGGGATGGCGAGGCTGCGCCGGCCGAGACAGCTGACAGCACGGGGGATAGCACGCCTGAAGCAGAGAGTGCGCCCGCTGCGAGCGATAGCGGCGACGCAGAGCCTGCGGCGGTAGCGGAAACCTCTGAAGCGCCCGCTGCAGCTACTGAGGATAGTGCTGCAGCAGCGCCGGAGGCCTCCGCACCTGAGGCGGCCCCGGCGGAAACCACGACCGAAGTCGCTGTCGTGGAAACTGCGCCTGCGGAAGCCAGTGCACCAGCGCCCTCTACCGAGAGTGCTTCCGTCGCCACGACTACGACGACCGTCGCGACCGATTCGACAGCGCCGGCAATGGATACCGGGGCTGATGTTGGGGGATTAGATGCTGGGCTGACGGCGACGACGGAAACAACGGTCGCGGTCGCTGCGCCGACACCCACTGTCTCCGCCTCGACAACGCCGGATGCCTCAACACTCGCCACTGCCACCGTTGATCCAGCGAGCCGTGGGGCCTTGCCTCCTGATCAAGATGAGCCTGACCAGGCAAGTTCAATTGAGAATTTGATCGATTCCGATGGTGACGGCATCGGGGATTCAGCGGATCTCGACGATGACGGCGATGGCGTACCCGATTTAGAAGACGCCTTCCCGCTGAATCCAGATGAGGTGGCCGACTTCGACGGCGACGGCATCGGTGACGTTGCCGACCTAGACGATGACGGCGACGGCGTTGCGGATCTTGCCGATGCGTTTCCCTTCGATGCTAACGAGAGCGCCGACTTCGATAGCGACGGCATCGGTGACGTTGCGGACCTCGACGATGACGGCGATGGCGTTGCGGATCTCGCCGATGCGTTTCCCTTCGATGCTAACGAGAGCGCCGACTTCGACGGCGACGGCATGGCACTGGCGATGTCGCGGACCTCGACGATGACGGGGATGGTGTTGCGGATACCCTTGATCCGGAGCCGTTCAACGCGCTGATAAGCCAGTTGTTCGCCGTTTTCACTTCAGAAGAACAAACCCAGCTGGAGAACGGTAATCAGAGCGCGTTGCTGGTGACCGAAGAGGGAATAAAAGAAGGGGTCAGCGCCAAGAACGCGGCGCAGCAGCCGTTGTTTGCGGGTGATGCGCTGGGTGCTGTTCCCGCGGGCACGGCTCGAAGTGACCGAATCCAGCAGGCCCAAGATCTGCTAAATGGAAGCAGCCCTGCGTCGACGCAGGTCATACAGGACCCGCGTTTAGATCGGGTTCCGGGGTTGGAGTGGACTCGTATTCAAGGCCCAGTGAAGGTCTTTGAGTCACTCGATGATGACCGAGCTTTCAGGACCTTGTCTCAGGACCTGCTGCTTGCGACAGGCGCAATAACCGACCTCGCTTTACTGCAGGGACCGCTGCGTCTCACCTTCGGTGGTGTCGTTATCGATGCGGCGGGAGCGCCGACCTTCTATGGGGATGCAACGGGTCCCTCCTTGGTGATGTCAAGCGACGCTCTGACGTTCCAGAAGCTCTTCGGCGCTGCTGATCTTGATATCAGCACCGGGGAGATGACTGGGATCCTTGATGTGGTGCTGGCTGATGCGCAGGCCCCAAGCGAAGCCGCCTTCCCGCGCTACCTGACCCCTTTCGCGGCACAAGTTTCCGGTGGACGACTTACAGCAGTAAATACGGAAACAGCTGAGTATCTTCTGACCGACTCGTCTTCAACGTTGCTTGATGATGGAAGCGGGGTGAATATCTCAGCGCGGTTCCCCGCCACCGCAGAGCTTGCAGGTTTTCTTACTGGAGATAGCGCGGAATACCTTCAGCTCGCCTTTGGCTTCAAAACCGCTACGCGGCTAGATGCGGAAATTCGTGGTTTAGCGCTGCTCCGGAGCTACGCGCTAACGGAGGCGGAGCGAACGGCGCTCTCCTCGGGCCGATTCTTTGTAGGGGCGACCTGCTGCGATCCGGAAGGCGTCGCGCTCCTCGCCGGCGTCGCCGCCGACCCCGCTGTGGATCCACTCCTAGCGGTGGTGGTGGATGGGAATGGTGATCCATTGAGTCCCGATACGCCTGGGTTCGCATCGCTTGACCCTGCAGCCACGGATCAGACCCTTCTTTTGGTGCGCCCAAATACCGCTGATTTGGTGGTCTCCCTTGAGCTTCCGGCCCTTCCGGGAACGGACAATCTGCTCGCGCAACGATGGGACCGGCCCGCCGAGGCGCCTGATGGACCGAGCATCGACGTGTTCGCTGCTAACTCGGGTGCGTATATCTTAGACTCGAACTTGCCTTCGACGCTGTTCACCTTCTCCGGGGTGCCTACCGCTGCGGCGAACCTAACGGGGCGGGCGACCTTCACCGGTACGGTGTTAGTGGATGCGGTGGCCACCGGCATTGAGGCTTCTTTAAGCGATCCCGCCGCCATCGATCCCTTCGCCGGCTTTTCCGTGACCTTCGATATTGATTTTGCGACGGGGGAAGTCACCCGAGGTCGGATGCTCTTTGGGAGTGGGACCGATCTCTTGAGTGAGGTCTTCTTTTCGGGCCTAGTACTCGCGTCTGGCGAGGGCAATGCGGCAGTTATGACCGTGGAGCAGGGGCTTCTCTTCGGCCAGCCCCTAGATGCACAAGGCGCCTCCCTCGGGGGCTTCTTCGCGGGCCAGGGCGGTGAAGCGTTTGCGGGAGCCTTTAATTTCGCGACCACCGATACCCTGGGACCGATCGCGGCCGGGCTGTTCTTGAGCGCTAAGGGCCCCCTCGACCCGCTGGCGTTAGCCTTCGCCCCGGATCAGCAGGCGAGTCTCTTAGCAGGGACGGAAGTTGCTGTGACCACTTCCCTGGCCCTCGGGCAGGATGGCCCTGGGCTACGCCTCGGCCTCGGTCTGCGCGACCCCGTCGACCCGCTTGTGGCTCTCGGGCTCTATGCGGATCCCTTAGCACCGGTCGTCAGCTCTCGAGCGGCGGTGCTCGGAGACAGCTCGGCGTTCATCGCTGGAAGTCGAAGCGGCGGGGTAACCGAACTTGCGCTAAGTCCTGGGGACGTCACCGGTTTGGATTGGTATCGCTGGCCGGCGCCCCTGCGTGTCTTCACCGACCTCGCTTTTTCCGATCGCTTCACGGACGTTGAGCGTGCCCTGCTAGTCGCCGTGGGGACGCCCTCCACCTTTGCGGACCTCACCGCCAGCACGCAGTTATTTTTCAACGTGCCTTTGGACTATCTCTTCTTCCAAGAGGCGCCGACCTTGGTGTCGCCGAATGACAGCCTTGCGCTCACCGAGGCTTCCGTGAGCCCAAGCTTCAGCGCTCTTTTCAACTTTGGGCCCCAGCTCGGTGCGGCGAGCGCCTTCGAGGTGGAAAGCCAGAGCGGCCTAACTGCAGAGCAGGTTTTCGGTTACGGCGTGCTCGATCTTCAGCAAGGCGGGTTTCAGGGCGGCTTGGAACTCGTCCTGCGCAATCCCGTTGACAGCGGGGAGAGCCGTTACCTCGGGTTATTTAGCGCGCTGGTGCAAAACGGCGTGCTTCCGGCAACAAGCTTCAGTGATGCGGTCTATGTGGCTGAGCTGACGAATTCTGACCCCTCGAGCATCCTTCTGAATGCGGGGATCGCTGCAGAACAGCTCTCTGGGGGGGCGCCGGATCTCGCAACGGCCCTGGCGTCCCTGTCCCTAGTTGGCGATATCGCCCTTGGGGAGGTGACCGGGTTCTTCACCGGTTCAAGTGCGTCGGCGCTCCAGCTGAGCTTTGCCTTCGATAGCACGGTGGGCGTTGGTCTCGGCGTTGACGGTCTTGCCCTGTTCCAAAGCCCTCTGCTGACGGCCGAGGAGCGGGACCTCTTGGCGACGGAGAACCGAGGCTTCGTGGCGCTTAAGTGCTGCTCAGGCCATGGCACGTTGCTTGGGCGGGCCTATGCGGGTGAGGCCCCGGAGGACTTTCTTCTCGCCAGCGTGTTCTCGCTGGGAGACGAAGTTGCCGTGGGGCTTGGGGATGCCGGCTATTGGTACGACCCGCTGAACCTTAACGCGGAGGCGGGGATCTTCCGCTTCGCTGGAGGTACGGCGGAGACCATCGATATTCCCGCTCCCTTCGGGACCGATATCGCTGGGGCGAAGTGGCTATCTGTCCCCGCAGAGGGGGACAGCACGGTGCTGGTAGATGCCAACACCGGTGCGCTACTGACCTCTACGCAGGATTTCCTCTTTCTGACGGCTACGCCCACCGTGCTCTTCCCCACGGAGACGGCGGAGAGGACCTTTACTGCTGATGTGATCCTTTCGGGGCTTTCCTACGATATTCAGACCTTCGAAGCGCCGGTCACCGATCTGGCGGGCACTGCCCTCGACTTCACCTTTAATGTGGATCTGGCCACCGGCGCCATTCCCTATGGTCGGATTGCCTTTAGCCTCCCGAATGGGGCGGGCGACGTACAGGGCCGCTTCTCCGGCCAGGTCCTTTTCGATACGGACTACCAATATTTGGATGTCGGCTTTTTCGATGGCAGTTTCGCAGGGGTCCCCCTCGATCTCTTTGCGTCCGAACTTCAGGGTTTCTTCTCCGGTCAGAATGCGGAGAGCTTCGTCGGTGGCTTCTCCTTGCTTGCGGACCTGTTTTCCAATTCGTCCTTCACGACGCCCGGATCGGGTTTCGATACCTTGGCGGAAGGGCTCCTCATTGCCCTCTCGGGACCTGCCGATCCGTTATTACTATCTTCGGAAGAAATAGCCGCTATAAGAGCTGACTCGAGCTCAACAAAGGTGGTTGTCACATCAGCATTGCCCCTGCCAAGCGACGCTAATCTGGCCCTTCCTGGCGGTCTACTTGATCGTCAGGCAGAGCGGTCGATTCAACTGGGAATTGCTGATGAAAGCAGCACGCTCCTTGTTTTTTCTTCGGGTCTGTTGGGTGCAACGGAGAATTTAGCGGGCTTGTTTGCAAATCAAGCGAGCAAGGAGAGGGAAGCGTTTTTGTTCGACGCAGACTTGATTATCCAACCCTTCCAGGCTGAATTTTTTGAACCGCTCGCTATCTATCGCGATCCTGCGGGGATTAGCTGGGACCGGCTCGTCAATCCAGCGATCGATTTGGGCGTATTTGCTGCTGACAGCACCTTAAGGCTGACGGGGCAGGAGGTGTTTGTCGCAACGGGGGCGCCTGCAGCGATTGGGCTAAATGAAGAAAGGCACTTCGGTTTCCAGAGCTTTGTATCTTCGTTGTACACGCCAATTCGCGTGCCTGTCCTTGACGCGGAGATTATCCTAGATCAGCTGGACGGACAGTCTTCGGTAGCTGCCTTAGGCGTCACAGCCGCCCTTCTGGCGACACCAGGCTTCGATTCCCCTACCACTTCGGTTGCTGGAAGTATTCAGATCGCACTTCTTTCGCCGGATTATCAAGGAGATCCGTTCCTTGCCCCACCCTCCTCGCTGCAATTTGTTTCCTTGGATTTTGCGACCCAACTGCTCGACGGGCTGCTGAGTGAGGCTGGCATTTTTCAAGGTCAAGGGAGCGTGGGTGACGCCCTCCAACCTTCTGACGTCGATCTTTTCACTCTTGATCTTCTTAGCAGTGGGTCCAATTTAGAGGCCGTAGCCCTAGAGGCTTCCCTAGCGGGATTCTTATCGGAAGACCAATCGAGACCTGATCTTTTTCAGCTCTCCTTTGAGGTTCAGGGTGTGGATAGCAATGGTGGTCCCTCAGTTCCTGGGGTCACCGGCCTTGCGCTTTTAGAGAGAGCCGATGCTCCCAGCGAGAAGATTTGGCTCGGGAACTATCTTATTGGTTACGCCGGTGGCGGGAAGGTTGCGAATAGCAGCGATTTGCTGGGGCGTTCTGAGTTCTACTTTGCCTTCAATAATTCCGAGTCCAGGTATTACGGGCCTGAGGAGTTTGAGTTTTTCTCTTCTCCCCTCAACCTTTCCCCGAGCGGCACGACTACGCTCGGAATGATCCGTGGCGCACCGTCTTTGTTCGACGGCACCGTTCCGCCGGTCGAGCTCTCCCCGTTTAGCAGCTTTAATGATCCACTCCTCGGCGGTGGCGATCTCAGAGGCGAGAGCTGGAACTACTGCGATACGGTTCCTGGGTTTTGTTCGTTTAGGGACGGAAGCGCGTACGAATACTTCAATGTCGAGACGGGGCTCAAGGGAGCAGGGGTATCTCCCATATTTAACTGGATCAGTGGTACCCCAGTGGCCGTTTCTCCCCTTTCGCAGGCTCGGCACTATTTTGCTGAGGGTGTTCCCCTTGAGCTCAAGCGCTATTTGACGCAGAACAGCAGTTTTGAGACCGATTGGAGAGATTTTGACTCCTTTAACCTCGATTTTGATTTTGACCCCAGCAGCGGGCGAATCGAATTTGGAAGAATCACAGCGTTCAACTTGGACAATCCTGAGGCCTTTCATTTTGAGCTTGATTTCTTTGGCGAGGTCGATACCTCAGGAGGTTATGAGATTGCGTTCTTCTATCCCTTAGGAGGAGCGCTTACCGAAAATGGAGTTCGGCGGCCTTTTGTCCAGAGCCCAAGCAGCGCATTCAGTGGATTCTTTAATGGCGCCAACGCGACCTCTTCCGGCAACAATCTCGTCTTCACTCTTGACCTGGAGTTTGATTCAGGAAGTCCAGAAGAGACCCTCCGAGTCGGGGGTATTGATGTCGCCAGCGGGTTAGCTCCTGAAAGTGCTGTCATTTTAGGCAGCGAGCAGTTGCCGTCGGGCGGGTTCAATGCCACTGGATTGCTGGCATTTCCGATAATTGATTCAGACTCCGAAAGTGGCAGCGTTATTCAGCTTCGCTACCAAGACCAAGACACCCTGCAGAGCCTTCCCGGCCTCGCCCCCGGGGTTAGCGGCGTGGCTCAGGGCTTGGGCTCCTCGCTAAGTGGGCTATTCGATGACCTTCCTTCTTCCGGTGGTGATTTGAGGGATAGCTTCGTTCTAAGCAGTCCGGCGGAGTCGAACGCGCCGGCCGTTGAATTTCGGGCAGGCCAGAGCTCCTCGACGGAAATGCGGTTTTTAGCAATGGATGGCATCGGGTGGGGCATTTGGAATTCCGCGCCGGGTACATCGGTCAAGGCCTTCGATTCCCCAAATGATCCATCCCATGGGCCGGTTATTCCAGGCTATGCGCTCTATGCGGGCGGCATTTCTCCGTCAGCCCCCAATATCCCGGGGGGCTCAACGGTGCGTTATGAATTGAGCTACACCAGCGGAGAGTCCTTTGCAGCGCCTTTCAATGCAGATGGTGCCTCAATTCTGATACAGCGATCCGGGACTGAGGGCGAAGGACTCAACAACTTGAACTTCTTTGTGTACCGCTTTGATCTGGATCTAGCCAACGGTGATATCAGCAACGGGTTGATCGATATCCGCTATGCCGCGCCAGGTTTCGCTCCCGATCCCTGCTGTACGCCTAGTTCAACCATAGCTTGGGAGAATCAGTTTTCAGGCTTCCTGCCTACGGGATCAGCATCCCCATTGCTTAGCGTCGACCAAGTCAATCTGTGTGTCCGTGGGTTCTGTGTCAGTTCGACAGACGGAGAAGATTTATCTCGAAACCGCTTAGGTGGCGTTTTCTCCGGCGCCAACGGAGAGGTTTTCTGGGGGTCAATGTCATTAGAGGGGAGGGTCCCGGCCGACCTTAGCGCAGGGCCTTCCGCTGAAATCATCGAGAGTTTGCAAGTGCTTGTGAGGGCGCCGTGCATTTCGAGCGAGTGCTTAGGCTTATGAAATTTAGGCAAATTACCGTCCTTGGATTGATTGCGGTGAGCGCTTTTTCCTTCTCTGCGGTCCCGGGCAACCCCACGGAAACAATCAAGGCTCTCTATGCTCAGGGGCAGTTTGAGCAGGCCTATCAGCTGGGGCGCGCGGCGGAGTTCAACTGGGAGGGGGATCCGGAGTTCGACTTCAACTACGGGCTTGCCGCGATTGAGAGCGGCCACTACGAGGATGCGATCTTTGCGCTGGAGCGGGTTGTCTTCCTCCGCCCCGATATCCTTCGGCTTCGTCTGGAGCTTGCTCGTGCGCATTTCTTAAACGAGAACTTTGTGGCGGCTCGAGCGGAGTTTCAGCGGGTTCTGGATCGCAGCCCGCCGCCCAACGTGCAGGAAAACATCGCTCGCTTTTTGGCCCAGATGGACGCGGCGCAGCTCGCCAAGCGTCGTCAGATTAGTGGCTGGGGCCAGTTCCGGGGCGGCTACGACACCAACGTGAACTCCGCGACGGAAGCCGAAGCCATCACCACACCCTTGGGGACCTTCGATTTGCTGGGCGATGGTCGCGCCCAAAGCGATGAGTTTACGCGCTGGGAAGTGGGGGCCTCCTGGCGGGAGCCCTTGGATAAGCGCCGCACCTTAGATTTCCGAGCCGTGGCCAGTTTAAAGAACAACCTCAGTACGGATGCCTTCGATTTGGGGTCCCTGGGTCTTGATGCGACCTACACCACCCAGTATGACTTCGGCACGGTGCGCTGGGGCGCCCGGACCCAAACGGTTCGCCTAAACTCCGAGGTCTTCCAGCGCGCCTATGGCCTGTCCGTGGGCATGGATCGGGAGCTGGCTAAGGGCTGGCTTTTGTCCCTTTCCGCGGCAGGGACCCGCATCCGCTTCGAGAATGGAGGCGAGCTGGATACGAACCAACTGCTGATGTCTGCGACCGTCCTTCATCCTACGGAGCGGGCCATCCATTCCCTCACGCTCTATCAGGCCCTGGAGCCGACGGAGCACGGGGGCTTCGGCAAGCACAATGGCCGAAAGTTCCACGGCTTCTTCTACGGCCTTCAGGTACCTGGGCAGCGCTACCAGCCCTACCTGCGCCTCGGTGCGCAGAAGACCAACTATGACGATACGCAGCCGGTGTTTGCCGTGGTGCGGGATGACACCATGCTCACGGCGACCGCCGGAGTACGTGTGCCATTGTGGAAGGGCGGCGAATTTTCCTTGGAAGGGGTTTACTCCGAGGTGGATTCGAATATCGTCGTGTTCACGAACGACCGCTATTCCCTTGAAGCGGGTTTTCGGCATAGTTTCTAAGGCCTGAGGTGCCATTGATGGCGGGCTTTTCGGAAGATGAGCTGGGTGCCCTGCGGCGCTTGGCACCCATGGAGGGCCTTCCTGAGGCAGCCCTCGGGTCGCTTCTCGACACCGTTGAGCGGCTGACGGTCCCTGCCGGGCGTGTGCTTTTTCGGCGAGGGGAGCGGGACGATGCGCTTCTGTTCCTTCTCTCCGGCGCCGTCGACTTGGCGGATGCGCAATACGTCGTAACGGCCGTCGTGGCCGGCGCCCCAGAAGCAGCCTTTGCTTTGGACGAGGCGTCGCCCCATCGCGTAGCCGCAGTGGCCACGGCCCCTTGCGTGCTAGCCAAGATTTCTCGCGATGCCCTCGATCTCGCGCTGACCTGGGGTCAGGCGGGGGAGACGGTGGTCTCCGAGCTTTCCGGGGTACGGGAGGGGTCCGGGGACTGGATGGCAGGGCTGCTCGCGTCGCCGGTGTTTTCCATGGTGGCTCCAGCGCAGCTTCAGGCCTTGTTTGCCGCTTTCGAACCGATATTCTGTCGCGCCGGCGAAGCGGTGATCCGAGAAGGCGAGCCTGGGGATTACTTCTACGTGGTTCAGCAGGGGACCGGCATCGTCACCCGCGCGGGCGTCCCCGATACCCTTGCAACGCTCAGGGCGGGGGATACCTTCGGGGAAGACGCTTTGATCAGCGGTGCGGCTCGGAACGCGACCATCACCATGGCCACCGATGGCAGGCTCCGTCGCCTTAATAAGGACGCGTTCCGAGGCTTGGTAGAGGAACCGGTGCTGAGCCGCGTGCAGGCGTCGGACCTCTCGAGCTTCCGATCCCTGGGGCTTAGGGTCACCATCGTCGACGTACGGTCCGAAGCGGAGCACGCCCATGACCCCTTTCCCCATAGCGTGTGCATTCCCCTTCGCGCCCTTCGCGAGCGTATGGCTGAGCTTCCCCGGGAGGGGACCTTGCTCACCGTTTGCGACGGAGGGCGGCGCAGTCGCCTGGCCGCCTTCCTTTTGATCGGGGCGGGGTATGATGTGCGCGTGCTTGAACGCAACGAGGACCGCCCGCGGGAGCGCAGGCTAGAGGAGACCGAGGCGCTGTGAACTTTCTTGACACGATGATTGGCCGGGCTGATCGCCTGTTACGCACCGTGGCCGGGCCCGTGCCCGCGCAGCGCCCCTCCCCCGCCAAGGATCTGCCCCCGGCCCACCTCGATGATGACGCGCGGCGTCATGCTGCGGGGCTCATGCGTGTTAACCATACGGGGGAAGTGTGCGCCCAGGCCCTCTACGAAGGGCAGGCCATGGTGGCCAAGGCGGACCACGTGCGCCGAGCGCTCCGCCATGCCGCTGCGGAAGAAGAAGACCATCTTTCCTGGTGTGAAGAGCGGCTACGGGAGCTCCATGCGCGGCCGAGTGTCTTCAATCCTCTTTTCTATGGCGCTTCCTTTGCCATGGGTGCGGTGACAGGGCTCCTGGGGGATCGGGTCAGCCTCGGCTTCGTTCATGCCACGGAAGATCGGGTCGTCGCCCACCTAGAGGATCATCAGCGCAGCCTGCCGGAAGACGACCATCGCAGCCGTGCCATTATCGAGCAGATGCGGGTGGATGAAGCGGAGCACGGGGAAGCCGCCCTGGATCTCGGAGGGGCGCCCTTTCCCGCACCGGTGCGCGCCCTCATGGCCGCCTCCGCCAAGCTCATGACGGAGACTACCTACCGCCTTTAGGGCAGGGCCGGCCCCTTGGACAGGGGCGGGTGATAGATGAGCTGCACTAAGGTGCCCGCGGGGTCGTAGCAGTAGAGACTCCGGGCCCCATCGCGATGTTTCTTTGGCCCCTGCGCGATGGTCACGCCGTGGGCCAGCAGGTAGGCGTGCCAGCGCTCGACGTCCCCTTCGTCATCAACGATCAGGCCGATGTGATCCAAGCGCTGGGCCTCGCTCGGGCTGCCGGCGCGCCGGTGCAGGGCGAGGTTGTCGATGCCCGAGCAGAGAAAGGCGTTGTCTTCGTCGGGCTGCCACTCCACGGCAAAACCCAGCACATCGCAGTAGAAATGAAGACAGGCCTCAAAGGGCTCGATGTAGAGGGCCACGTGCCGGAGGCCACCGTGGGCGGGTCGGGGCGGTAGGGTCATGAAGAACGCTCCTCTTCGGTGCCCGCTTCAACGATTTCATGGCTATGGGTGATCTTCACGCCCCCGGCCGCCAGCATGAGGGACGCAGAACAGTACTTCTCGGCGGACAGGGCGACGGCCCGGGCGACTTGCCCGTCCTTGAGGCCCTGGCCTCGGACCTTGAAGTGCAGGTGCACGCTTTCAAAGACCGCGGGGACGGCGTCGGCACGCTGGGCCGAGAGTTCGGCAACGCAGCTTTCCACCTGGGCTCGCGCCTTACGCAGAATCTGCACCACGTCGAAGCTGGAGCAGCCCCCAACCCCCAGCAGCATGAGCTCCATGGGGCGTAGGCCTGCATTCTGGCCGCCGGCGCTTTCTGGACCATCCATCACTACGGAATGGCCGCTGCTGGCTGTTCCAACGAAGCGGACGCCATCGACCCAAGTGACCGTTCCTTCCATGTGCAGGCTCCTCGCGTGCTGGCCCTAGGGACGGAAAAGGCTGTGCAGCGCGGCGCCGGGGTCCGGCGCCCGCATAAAGGTTTCCCCGATGAGGAATGCGTGAAGGTCTGCCGCGAGCATGCGCTGCACGTCTTCCCGCGTTTGGATGCCGCTTTCCGTGACCAGGATAGCTTCGCTGCCTGCGGGGATGCGTGCCCGAAGCGAAAGGCTCGTCTCCAGCCGGGTCTCAAAGGTATGAAGGTTTCGGTTGTTGATGCCTAATAGCTGAGGCTCAAGTTCTAGAGCTCGATCAAGCTCCTCGGCGTCGTGCACTTCCACCAGCACATCCAGGGCGAGGGACCGCGCCTCCTCGTGGAGGGCTTTTAGGGTGGGTTGATCAAGCGCCGCGACGATGAGGAGCACGCAATCCGCGCCCAAATCGCGCGCCTCATATAGCTGCCAGGGATCGATGGTGAAGTCCTTCCGCAATACGGGCAGCGCGCAGGCGCCGCGGGCGGCGAGAAGATCGCCTTCCTGGCCCTGGAAGAAGTCCCGATCGGTCAGCACGGACAGGCAGCTGGCGCCCCCCTGGGCATAGCTCTGGGCATGGGCGGCGGGGTCAAAGTTCTCGCGAATAATGCCTTTGCTGGGGGAGGCCTTTTTGATCTCCGCAATCACCCCAGCTTGCCCAGCGCGGCGGGCGGAGGCCAGGGCATTGTAGAACCCCCTGGGCGGCGGGGCATCGGCGCAGCGCTTTTCCAGCCTCGCCAGGGGGAGGGCTTCGGAGCGGGCCTGAACTTCTTCCCGCTTGCGCGCGAGGATCTTCGAAAGCACATCGCTCATGGCTGACTCCCGGCAAGCGCCTGCGTGCGCTTGACGCCATCGCTAAGGGAATCGGCTTGTCCGGCCACGTACAGCGCCGCCCCAGCATTCATCGCCACCATGGGGGCCCCGGGGCCCGTACCCGTGAGGGCCTTGCGAATCAGCGTGAGGCTTTCCTCCGGGCCGGCGGCGCGGAGCTCGGCAAGCGGCGTCTCGGGCAAGGCGAAATCCGCGGGGCTGACCCGTTGCTCCGTGATTTTCCCGTGCTTCAGCTCTGAGTAGGCCGTGGGGCCTGCGGGGCTAAATTCGTCTAGGCCGTCATCCGCGTGAACCACGAGCACGTGTTGGCTGCCCAGGCGCTGGAGCACTTCCGCCAGGGGCGCCCGCCACCGGTGGTCGAAGACCCCGAGCACCTGGCGCTTGGCCCCCGCAGGATTCGTCAAGGGGCCGAGGATGTTGAAAACGGTGCGGATCTTAAGGGCCTGGCGCACCGGACCCACGAACCGCATAGCGCTGTGGTGACGCTGGGCAAACATAAAACCGATGCCGAGTTCCTCGATGCACTGGGCTACGGCCTCGGGGGTGAGGTCGAGGCGAACCCCGGCCGCTTCCAGCACGTCCGCCGAGCCGCTCGTGCTGGTCATGCCCCGGTTGCCGTGCTTGGCCACCCGCGCACCGCCTTCCGCGGCGACGAAGGCCGAAGCGGTGGAGACGTTGAAAAGCTTGTGCCCCGTACCGCCGGTTCCGCAGGTATCAATCAGGTCCCCAAAGGGCGTCGGTACGGCCGTGGCGAGGGACCGCATGGCCTCGGCGGCGCCGGAAATTTCCGCGACCGTTTCTCCGCGCAGCCGTAGCGCCATAAGCACCGCCGCAATCTGGGCCTCACTGGCCTCGCCGCCCATGATGGCCAGCATGAGGTCCCGGGCGCCTTCCTGGGTGAGCGTTTCCCCCCGGGCCAAGCGGTCCAGGTCTTCAGTAATGGGGTGGCTCATGAACCTAGTCTCCCTTCCAGGAAGTTCTCCAGGAGCGCTTTGCCCTGGGGAGAGAAGATCGATTCGGGATGAAATTGCACCCCCTCCACGGGCAGCGTGCGATGGCGGAGCCCCATGATCTCGTCCTTCTCGCCCTCGGGGGTTTCGGTCCAGGCCGTGACCTCAAGGCATTCCGGCAAGCTATCCCAGCCGACGATCAAGGAATGGTAGCGGGTAGCCGTCATGGGTTGGGGTAGGCCCCGGAAGACGCCCTTGCCTTCGTGATGGATGGGGGAGGTTTTGCCGTGCATGACCGTGCGTGCACGGCGGACCTCTCCGCCGAAGGCTTGCCCGATCGCCTGATGCCCAAGGCAAATGCCCAAAAGGGGAATCTCGCCGGCGAAGCGCTTGATTACCTCCAGGGAAATGCCTGCCTCGTTGGGTGTGCAGGGCCCGGGGGAGATGACGATTTTCTCTGGCGTCAGGCGCTCGATTTGCGCCACCGTGATCTCGTCATTCCGCACCACGGAAACCTCGGCCCCAAGCTCCCCGAGGTACTGGTAGACGTTGTAGGTGAAGGAGTCGTAGTTATCGATGAGCAGAATCATGCGTTCGCCTCCCCGTCCCCGAGGTGAAGGCCCTTGGCGGCCAAGGCCGCGGCCCGGAACATTGCCCGGCCCTTGTTGAGGCTTTCCTGCCATTCGTTTTCCGGGACGGAATCGGCAACGATGCCCCCTCCGGCCTGGATGAAAAGGGTGTTGTCCTTGAGCACGGCGGTGCGAATGGCGATGGCCGTATCCATATTCCCGTTCCAGGCGATGTAGCCCAGCGCTCCCCCGTACACCCCGCGGCGCGTAGGTTCGAGTTCGTCGATGATTTCCATGGCGCGGATTTTCGGGGCGCCGGAAAGCGTGCCGACGGGAAGCGTCGCCCGCAGCACATCGAGGGCGCTGAACTCAGCCCGAAGGCGCCCCTGCACGTTGGAAGAGATATGCATCACGTGGGAGTAGCGCTCCACGACCATTTGCTCCGTAAGGGTCACGGAACCGATTTCCGCCACCCGGCCCACGTCGTTGCGCCCCAGGTCGATGAGCATGAGGTGCTCGGCGATTTCCTTGGGATCGGCGAGGAGCTCCCGCTCGAGGGCTTCATCTTGCTCCGCCGTGGTGCCCCGGGGGCGAGTGCCGGCGAGGGGGCGATTGGTGATGACCCGGTCTTCCACCCGCGCGAGGATTTCCGGCGAGCTGGATACCAGCTGAAAGTCGCCGAGGTCCATAAATACCATGTAGGGCGAGGGATTCAGGCTGCGTAGGGCCCGATAGAGATTAATGGGCGGGGCTTCGAAGGGCACGGACATGCGCTGGGCCAGCACCACCTGCATGACGTCTCCAGCGGCCGTGTAGTCCTTGATTTTCTCCACGGCGGCCTTAAAGGCGTCCTGGCCAAAGCTCGAGGTGAAATCGCTCTCGTCCGGGGCGGCCCCGCCTACCGGCGGGGCGGTGGCTTCCGCGGGGAGGGGGTCGCTGAGCTTTGCGGCCAGGGCACTCAGGCGGGCGCGGGTCGCCTCGAAGCTGTCCGCCTCGTGGGGATTCGCGTGGCTGATGAGCGTCATGCGCCCCTTCAAATTGTCAAAGACGATAACGTCGTTAGACACCATGAGCAGGACGTCGGGGGTTTCGAGGTGGTCCGGCGGCGCACTGTGCTTGAGCTTGCGTTCGCTGTAGCGGACGGTGTCGTAACCGAAGTAGCCCACAAGGCCACCACTGAAGCGGGGCAGTTCGGGGAGCCGGGGAACGCGGTGGCGATCTTTAAAACGCTCAACGAAGCCGAGGGGATCGTCGCTTTCCGCGGTTTCGATAATCTCGTCGTGCTGCCATACCTCGATCTTCTCCCGGCGGACCACCAGGCGGGTAACCGCAGGTAGGCCGATGATGGAGTAGCGTCCCCACTTCTCTCCGCCCTGGGAGGATTCCAGCAGATAGGAGTAGGCCCCCCGGGCCAGCTTGAGATAGACCGACAGGGGGGTTTCGAGGTCCGCGGGGACCTCTAAGGTAAGGGGGATGCGGTTATAGCCCTGGCTGGCCAGGCGGCGAAACTCTTCAACGTTCATGCGCGGCAATTCCTTAACCATGGGATGGGAGAGCAAGGGGGGTCCTCAGCTTCGCCATCGCCCTCGGTGTAGTGCCACGGTGTGTGATCCTCGTGTGTTCATGAACGTTCCAAAAGAGCGGAAAGATCGGGAATGATCCCGTCGGCTCCCGCCGCTTCAATAGGCTCGCCGTGATTGTACCCGTATGGGACGCAGAGCACGGAAATTTTTGCGGCCCGGGCCGCCGCGATATCGGTGCGGGAATCGCCCACCATGAGCGTGGCTTCCGGAGCCGCGGCGAGGCGGGCGCAGGCCTCCAGAAGCGGCGCGGCGCTGGGTTTGCGCTCGGGGAGAGAGTCGCCTCCTAGCACCACGGGGAAGAAAGCGCTGAGCTCCAGGGCGTCAAGGACCTGGTGGGCGAGGTGTTCGAACTTGTTGGTGACCACGGCCAGGCCCGCTCCCGCTGCTTGAAGCGTCGCCAGGGTGTGGCGGACGCCGGGGTAGACCTGGGAGTGATCGGCGATATGGCTTCCATAGTAGGCGAGGTAGCGGTCGAGAAGCCGGTCGAGGCGCGCCGGGTCCGAGCGCTCGCCCTGGGCCTCGAGGCTACGCTCGAGGAGTCGTCGGGCCCCCTCGCCGATGAAGGCACGAACAGCATTTAGGGTTACGGGGTCGCAGCCCTCCTCCTGAAGGATGACGTTGAGGGTCGCGTGAAGGTCCGGGGCGCTATCCACGAGCGTCCCATCGAGATCAAAAAGGTAGGCCTGGTAAAGGCTCATGACACCGTAGCAAGGGCCTTGCGAAGGGCGCCAACGGTTTGCCGGTAGTCGTCGCCGCCAAAGATGGCGGAGCCCGCCACAAAGGTGTCCGCGCCCGCGGCGGCAATCTCGGCAATGTTCCCCGGTCCTACGCCGCCGTCGACTTCAAGGCGCAGGGGGCGATCGCTTTGGTCCATGAGGGCCCGGAGCGCCCGGACCTTTTCGAGGGTGCTGGGAATGAAGCGCTGCCCCCCAAAGCCCGGGTTCACGCTCATCAGCAGCACCATGTCGCAGCTTTCCAAGAGCCAGTCGAGAGCGCTTAGGGGCGTGCCAGGGTTTAGGACGAGCCCTGCCTTCGCGCCACCGGCTTTGATCATTTCAAGGGTACGGTGGGGGTGCTGGCTGGCTTCCGGATGAAAGGTGATCCAGCTGGCCCCAGCCTCGAGAAAATCCCCGATGAGGCGGTCCACGGGGGACACCATGAGGTGTACGTCGATGTCCGCGGTGATGCCGTAATTGCGGAGCGCCTTGCAGACCATGGGGCCCACGGTCAGGTTGGGAACGTAATGGTTATCCATGACGTCGAAGTGCACCCAATCGGCACCGGCTTCGAGGACAGCTTCGACCTCTTCGCCGAGCCGTGCGAAATCCGCCGATAGGATAGACGGTGCAATGCGAAAATCGGCCATGAAGACCCTCCCCTTTCGAATGCGCGCAGTTTAACTGACGGGCCCCCGGGGGGGACAGCGCGCCCTATTTCTCGGATGGCTAGGAAAAGCGAGCGCGGGCGGCCGCTAAGGTCTCCGGGGTGCCCACGTTGTCCCACAACCCATCGTGGCGCAGGCCCTGAAGTGTCCCCGCGTCCAAGGCCCGCTCGAAGAGCGGGCGCAGAGGGCGGGGGCCCGGATCGATGCCGTCAAAGAACGCTTTGGAGAACAGGCCTGTGCCGCTGTAGGTGAGGCGTGGGCCCTCGGTCCGATTCAGCCGCCCGGCGGCATCTAGGCAGAAGTCTCCTGCGGGATGCCATAGGGGGTTTGGAACCATAGCCAGCTGCGCGCTGGCCCCGGGGGGGAGGCTTAGGGTCCCCAGGGGCAGGTCGCAAAGCACATCCCCGGCCAGCACGTAAAAGGGGCAGGTCAGCTGGGGCAGGGCCTGGAGGATGCCGCCGGCCGTCTCGAGCCGTACCGGCTCCCGGCTGAAGGTGATGGAAAAGGGCCAGGGGGCTTGGGCTTCCAGGTAAGCCTCGATTTGCGATCCCAAATGATGAAGATTGATCACCACCTGGGTGACGGCGGTTTTGGCCAGTTCATCTAGTGCGCGCGCCAGTAGGCTTCGCCCGCCCACTTCGAGGAGCGGCTTGGGGCAATGGTCCGTTAGCGGCGCCAGCCGGCTACCGAGGCCTGCGGCGAGGACCATGGCGCTTTGAGGCGCGCTCATGGGTTCCGAGCCCCCGAGCGATGGGCTTGGCGCCAGGCTTCGAAGCGAGGCCTTAGGGTTTGCGTTATCCAAGTGGAGAGGGCCGGGGCAAGGCCACTTTCGCCCAGGGCCCATTCCAGGCGTTGGAGCGCGGGCGCCAGGTAGGGCAGGTGGGTGGGGCGCCCGTCGCGCAGCCAAAGGCGGGCGAAGATCCCTAGCACCTTGAGGCACCGCTGTAGGCCGCAGGCGAAGAAGTCCCGCTCGAAGGCGGTGTCGTAGCCCTCGGGCCAGAGCCCTAGAGCCTTCGCTCGCGTTCGATAAAAGGCTACCCAGGGAGTGTAGTCCTTGGGGGTCCAGGCGGCGTAGGCATCCCAGCAAAAGGACACTAGGTCGTAGGGCAGGGGGCCCCACCGTGCATCCTGGAAGTCCACGATGGCTACGGTCCCGTCCCCCCGGGGGATCAGGTTTCGCCCGTGCCAATCAAGATGCACCAGCGTTCGCGGCGCCTCACGGAAGGGGGTCTCAAGGATGGCTGCGCTCTCTTCCACAAGCCCCAGGGGCGGCGTGAGCCCGAGGAGGGCCTCACAAAACCACGGGCCGAAGATGGCACGCTCCAGGCTTAGGCGTCCGTCGTCATA
>RGAU01000060.1 GCA_009919975.1 Gammaproteobacteria bacterium | reverse complement strand
GGGCGCCGATGCGGTGCTGGGCAAGGTCGATGGCGCCTTCCCCGTACTCGATGCGATTCTGGATCGCGCCCGGGCTGGGCTATCCGCCGAAATGCTCGGGACGGCAGGGCAAGCCTTCACCATGCTCGTGGACTATCTGAAAACCCGGGAGCAGTTCGGTCGGGTCATCGGCTCCTTCCAGGCCCTTGGGCACCGGGCGGCGCAGATGTTCACGGACCAGCAGCTGGCCCGTTCCTGCGCGGAAGCCGCGCTGGCGAGCATCGACAATGATGCGCCGGCGAGCACCGTGGCGGAGATGGCCTCCCTCGCGAAGGCGCGGGTCGGAGATCACCTTCACCTCGTCTCTCGGGAGCTCATCCAGATGCACGGCGGCATCGGTATGACCGACGAGTACGACGCCGGTTTCTACCTGAAGCGGGCTCGTGCTCTGGAAGCCACCTACGGCAATCAGGCCTTCCACCGGGAGCGCTACGCCAGCCTCCTCGGCTACTAAGCGCCAAAGCGTCAGCCACAAAAAAGCCCGCTAGCGCGGGCTTTTTTTGCTTGGGCCCGGGAGACCCCTAGCCCTCTCCAGCCTCCCGCCGCTTGCGCATGAGGGTCCAACCTTCTTGAGCCATGCTCATATCCAGCAGCCGATCCTTCTGCGCGACGAGGTCCTCGTAGGTGACGTCTGGTCCGAACTCGAGATCCTCGTTGTTGAAGACCGCCGCCGTGGAGAAGCGGCCGTTCCCCGCCTGAATGATCTTCCCGTTCGGCGCATCCTCGCTGCACATGAGCAGCACCGCTGGGGTTACGAGCTTCGGATGGCGCATGGGATCAGGGTTATCCAAATCCTCGTCGCGCCCGGGAATGGTATTGATCAAGCGCGTGGCCGCAGCGGGGGCCAGGGTATTCACGCGGACGTTTTTCGAAGCCCCTTCGAGCGCCAGCACGTTCATCAGCCCCACCATGCCCATCTTCGCGGCACCGTAGTTCGCCTGGCCAAAGTTGCCGTAAATGCCCGAGGTGGAGCTGGTCAGTACCACCCGCCCCCAGCGCTTATCCATCAGAATGGGCCAGGCCGCATGGGTCACGTACGCGCTTCCCGTAAGGTGCACATCGAGCAATAGACGCCAATCTTCCAGGGGCATTTTGCGGAAGGTTTTGTCGCGCAGAATGCCCGCGTTGTTCACGATGATATCCACCGTGCCGAAGGCGCTTACGGCGTCATCAATAATCGACTGGGCGCCGGCTTCTGAGGACACGGAGGCCTTATTCGCAATGGCGATGCCGCCGGCAGCGGTGATCTCGGCCACCACCTGGTCGGCCATATCGCTCGACCCCACTCCATCCCCCGATCCGCCGAGGTCGTTCACCACCACCTTGGCGCCGCGGCGGGCGAACTCGAGGGCGTGAGCCTTTCCGAGGCCACCCCCCGCACCTGTAATCACCACCACCTTATTCTCAAACTCGCTCATGGCACGCTCTCCTAAAGGGGTTCATCCATTCGAAAAAGCCTAAGGGCTGTCTTTCCCACAATCTTCTGCGCCGTTTCCACATCCGTCGCATCAAATACGGCCTGTAGGGCGCTTTGCGTGTAGCCCCAGGTCGACTCCTGATGGGGATAGTCGGAGGACCACATCGCCGTTTCAGGGCCGATGTCCTCGAGCAGTCGAAGCCCCGTAGGATCCGTCATAAACGTGGCGTAGCAGTGGGCGCGCCAGTACCAGCTCGGCGGATGCTGCAGCGCCGGGCGCATGGCGTTGGCAAAATGCGTCGCGGCCAGATCGGCGTCATGGAGCATGCTGGGGATCCAGGATAAGCCTGCCTCCACGAATACCGCCTTAAGACGCGGGAACCGATCAAACGCGCCCCCAAAGGTTAGGGCCCCCCACTGAGCTCGAAAGCCTTGCATCTGCGTAATCAGGGATATCCCCGCCGCCCCCGGGGCCGCCGAAGGAATGGCCTCGCCGATGTGGAACGCCAGGGGCAGGCCCGCCGCCTCCGCCGCCCCGTAAAGGGCGTCCATTTCCGAAGCGTTGTAGTGGATCTTATCCCCGGCGGCATTTCGCCCCGGCGATAGCGGAAGCATGAGCGCGCGGGCGCCAAGGTCAGCGCAGCGCGCCACCGACGCCTCCGCAGCGCTCATGTCCCAGTAATTGGGCACCATGACGGGGTATAGCCGATCCGGTGCCTCAGCACAGCGTTCGGCGAGGGCTTCGTTGTAGAGCCCAAAGACATGCTCTCGGTTCGCCATTTCCCCAAACATAAATAAGCCGAAAAGGCGCTGGGGATAAATGAGCTCCTTCTCCACCCCTTCCGCATCGAGATCCTTTAGCCGCGCGGCAATGTCCGAGAGCCCCGGCGTACACTCCATGGCCTCGCACAGCCCCTGGGCAATGTGCGGTTTGGTCATGGGCTTGTCGCCGAGGCGAAAATCAAAATGCCCATCGCGAAAGCCCATGCGCGGCGCTTGGTCCTTCAAGTCCTCGGGGAACCCCTCAAACCAATAATCACCTTCGATGAGATGGCTGTCGGCAGAGACGATGCGCGTCCCCGCGGGCCAGGGGCGCTCCTGACGCTGGGGCTTACGTTGTGGTGACAAGGCAACGGCCTGCTGTTCCGCAAGCGCTAAGGCTGGAAACGGTTTCATACACACTCCTCCCGTCCTTGGGTTTACCCCAATTGCAGCCTGGGGCACAAGCCGCCCGCCGTTGAGCTTGGCGCGCCAAGGTGCCAGCCTTGGGCCCTGCGGCTTTTGAAATGGAAACACAGACGGTGAAACGACTACTGAAGGCCCTGCATACCTTGGGTGCCATGGGCGTCACGGGCGCGGTTTTATGCCAGCTGGTGCTGCTCCAGCTTCGCCCGCCGGCGGCGGACCTCGAGGGCTTTGCGCTTTATAGCCATGCCTTAGCGGAAATCAGCGGCACCGTCCTATTCCCATCCCTAGGGGTGGTGGTGCTCTCGGGCTTTCTATCGGTGGGTATCAATCGAGCCTTTCACAGCGCGCCCTGGGTCTTCATTAAGCTGATGTTTAGCGTGCTCGTGTTCGAGAGCACCCTGGCCGTCGTCCATGGCCCCCTTACCGCCGACGCCGCTCGCGCCACCGCGGCCCTCGCCGGCGACGCCGCTGCCCTCGCAGGCTTGGGAGAAGGCAACCGCATTCCCGGCCTCCTCTTCATCCTTGCCGTGGCCGTGGGCAATACGGCCCTGGGCATTTGGCGCCCCCACTTTCGCCGCCTTACCCATCCCAAGATCCTCCGGGAGACGCCGACCTCGTCGAGCTAGCGCCGCTCCGCGCCCCTTGCGACACTAGGGGGGTCTTGGGAGGGACTCGCTATGCTTCGACTCATCTATCTGCTTCGCCGTAAACCCGAGCTCAGCCGGGAAGCCTTTCAGCACTATTGGCGGGATCATCACGGCCCCCTCGTCGCCAGCTTCGCGACGACCCTCGGTATTCAACGCTACGTGCAGGTGCATAGCATCGAGGACCCCGCCAACGAGGCCATGGCCGCCGCCCGGGGCGGCATGGAAGCGCCCTATGATGGGGTCGCAGAACTCTGGTGGGACTCGGAGGAGGCCCTCGAGCACGCCCTCACGGACCCCGCAGGCCAGGCCGCGAGCGCCGCACTCTTGGAGGATGAAAGCCAGTTCATTGATTTCGCCACCAGCCCCCTATGGCTGGCGATCGACCTGCCCCAGGTGAATCCCCCGGGGCCCGAGCCGATCGCAACGCCGCGCTCCAGCTGGATCAAGCTCATGTTTCCCCTGCGGCTGCTCGACAGCCTGGGTTTTGAGGACGGTCAACGCTACTGGCGCACGCAACATGGCCCGATTATTCGCAGCCACGCCTCTGCCGCGGGCATTGCCCGCTACCAGCAGGTGCATCGCGTACGCCACGCCCTTGAAGCCGCGCTTCGGGAAAGTCGCGGCACCCAGACCCCGTCCTACGATGGGCACGCCGAAGTGTGGCTTGACCGTGGCCATCTCCCCAGCAGCCCGGAAGCTCGCGAATCCAGCCACCGCGCCATCGAGGATGAACGCAAGTTCATCGACTTTAAGCGCTCTGCCATGTGGTTCGGAAAGGAGCTCGTTTTTATTGACCGGCGCGAATGGAACTAAGGGGGAAACGTTATGACTTCAGCTCATCAAGATCTGCGCCCGGGGCGCCTGAGCGGAAAGAAGATTTTAATCACCGGCGGCGCCAGCGGCCTTGGCCTCGCCTGCGCCGAGCGCTTCGCTGAGGAAGGGGCGGACCTTTACCTTGCCGATTTGAATCGGGAAGCGGGAGAAGCCGCTGCCCAGCGCATCGCCAGCCGCTTCAACAGCCAGGTGGGCTTCACCTTCCTTGATGTGACCCAGGAAAGCAGCGTAGAGGCGGCGGTCTCCGCGGCCCTCGACGCCCTGGGGCGCCTTGATGGCTGCGTGGCGTCTGCGGGCATCTCCAGCGCAGGGCTGAACGAGACGGGGAGCGAGAAAACGGTCCTAAATACCCCCCTCGCGGGATGGCAGAAGGTCATCGACGTGAACCTTACAGGCGTCATGCTCACCTGCCGCGCCGTGGGGCGCCATATGGTGGAGCGCGGCGAAGGGGGCGTGCTGGTTAACCTAGCCTCCTCCGCCGCACGTATCGCCCTCCCCGGCGCTGCCGAGTACTGCGTCTCAAAGGCCGGCGTCGTGATGCTCACCCAGGTGATGGCCATGGAACTCCTTAGCCACGGCATTCGCGTCAATGCGATTGGCCCGGGCTTTATTGAAACCCCCATGACGGCGGCCATGCGAGAAGATCCGGAGGGACGCGCCCGCATGGAAGGCATGACTCCCATGGGGCGGCTCGGCCAGCCCATCGAAATCGCCAATGCGGCGCTTTATTTGCTCTCGGAGGAGTCCTCCTATACCACCGGTCATACCCTCTATCCGAATGGGGGTATTTTCGTGGGATAAGGGGGAAATGCTCGCGAATCTCAAGCATTCCTCCAGAGTCGACCCTTGCGCCCCCGCGAGGGCGCAGTGAGACTCAAGCGTTGGGAAAAGGACTTCCTAGCTAAGGAAAGCCCGAAAAGAGGCTTAAGCCAACTTGGCTACCTGCGTTTGAGGACAACCATGCGCCAGCACGCCGCCGTGGATAAAGACTTTCTCAGGCCCTCGCACCGCGTGCCCTGCGTACGCCACCTGTTTGCCTGTTCGCCTAAGGCCCTTTGGGCCGCTCTTTTGGACGCGGACAGCTGGCCCGCTTGGCTGCCGATTACTAAGGTGACTTGGACCAGCCCCGCGCCCTTTGGGGTGGGGACCACCCGCACCGTAGAAGGCCCCTCCGGCGTGATCTCCGAGGTTTTTCACGAATGGGTTGAGGGGCGGCGCATGGCGTTTTACTTCGCCGAAAGTGCCCTGCCTGTGCGGGCCTTTGGAGAGTGCTACGACGTCGAGCCCGCACCGGGCGGGAGCATGCTCGCCTGGCGCTTCCGCGCCGACGCCAACCCCTTCGCCCGCACCGCCGTGCATTTTGCGCTTCGCCGGGCCGGGAAGGCGGGCCTGCCTAAGCTCGAGCGCTATATCCTCAATCACAGAGACCGCTACGAGGGGTAAATCCCGGAAAGATCCCGTACAGTGGGCGCTCGCGTCGGTTGTGGGGACAGCACGGGTGTCAGCTACGGAAAAGGGCCGCCGGCAACGGGCCCACGCTCTCGAACAGGTGATCGCCTATCTTCTCTCAGAAGGGCTTGAGGAAACGGGCCTTCGTCGCCTAGCGCAGGCTGCGGACACGAGCGACCGCATGCTGATTTACTACTTCGGCAGCAAGGAGGCTTTGCTTCGGGAGGCCTTTGCTGCGCTCTCCGAGGCACTCCTAGCTAAGCTGGAGAGCCAGTTCCCCAAGGCGGCCTACAGCCCTAAAAAATTAAAAAAGATCAGCCTCGCCTTGGCCGAAGATCCCGCCGCCCTGGGCACCCTGAAGCTCTGGTTCGAGCTTCTAGGCCGGGCGCTGCGCCCCGACGCACCCCTAAAGGTCCAGGCTCAGCAGTTGGCGCTTCGCTGGGAAAGCTGGCTGGCCACCAAGCTCCCGGAAGATCGGCGCGGCGAGGCCCCTACGCTGTTCGCAGAAATCGAGGGGATCCTGCTGCTCTACTGCCTCAATCACTAGGCCCAGCGGCAAGCCCTACTTCGTCAGCCGATTGGTCCAAAATTCCGGCTTCACGTACTCACAGAATACTTCCCGAGCGTCCTCGGCTTTTCGATCGGCGGTTTCAAAGATGCCGCGCAGCAGGGCCCAATCTCGAAAGGCGCCGGAGTGAATGGAAAAGCGCCCCAGATAGCGCCCTTCCGCGGTGACCAATTCCGGTCCCGCCAGGGACGCGTCGTGCCAGGGGCTCTGGAAGCGGCTCGGGTTCCCCTCCGGACCAAAGCGATTCCAGATGCTGCTTTCACTGCGAGGATCCCCATAGGTGCCGTAGGGGGCGCACACGGAACGCTCATCCTTCCAATTACAGTCAATGCAGCCGAGGAAGTGATCCTTGGGCCCATAGATTAAAAGCTCGGCGCTCGCAGAGGCGGCGAGGGTCATCATGAAGCCAACCGCGAGGCCGGCAAGTGCAAGGCGCATGGAGGCCCCCCTTAAATTCAGGCTATGCTCATTGGAGTGTAATCGACCGCCACCGCAAAACGTTGAGGCCCTGCCATGCACACCCGCCCCATGAACAGCCTTGAATCGGTCAGCGCTCTCACCCTCGGAGGCGGCGGCCTGGGCCAGCTATGGGGGGAAACCACCCGCGCGGAATGCGTGGCCACGGTTCACGAGGCGGTGGACGCGGGCATCACGCTCTTTGACCTTGCCCCCCTCTACGGCAAGGGCGAATCGGAGCGCGTTCTTGGAGAAGCCTTTCACGGGGGATGGGATCCCACTGTGCGCGTAACCACGAAGTGTCAGCTGGGGCAACGCGAGGATGAAGCCGTGCTGCCCAGGCTCCGGGAGAATCTTCAGCGGAGCCTCGAAGCGCTGGGACGGGATCACGTCGACCTCTATTTTCTTCACAGCAACATCATCCCCGACGACTATACCTTCCCGGACCCAGCCATCGCCGCGGTGCAGGATCGCTTTGCCACCCGGGAGCGCAGCTACTACAACGCGGTCATCCCGGCCTTTGAGGCGCTTAAGGCCGAGGGGCTGATCAAGGCCTGGGGCATCACGGGCATCGGCTATCCCCCCGCGGTGCTCCGCGCCCTAGAAGCGACGCAGCGGCCAGCCGTGGTCCAGGTGATCACCAATGCGCTGAACTCGGCAGGAGACCTCAACCGCTTCCGCGAACCCTGCCGGGCCGAGGGGATTCGAGAGGCCGCGAACGCCGCCGGCGTAAGCGTGATGGGCATTCGCGCCGTGCAGGGGGGCGCCCTGACCGCAGCCTTTGATCGGCCCATGGACGAAGCGGGGGAGGACATGGCGGATTACCGGCGCGCCGAAGGCTTTCGGGCCCTCGCCCAGCGCTGGGGCGTGGACCCCGCCGATCTTGCCCATCGCTACGCCCTGAGCCTGCCGGGCGTGGCTACGGTGGTGCTGGGGATCAAGAACCGCCAAGAATTGAAGGCGGCCTTGGCCGCGGAGGCTGCACCACCCCTCACGGAAGAAGAAAAAGCGCTGGTGGCCGAGGCCGTGGACCAGTAAAACGCGTTGACACGATGGATCTGGGGAGAGATCACATGTTTATCGTAGAAAAGAGTGGCCAGGGCTTCGGGGCGTCTATCCGGGGCATCGATCTTTGCGACGAACTGTCTGCGGAAACCGTCGCCGCCCTGCGCGAGGCCTGGCTTGCGCATCACGTGCTCGCCTTTCCCGAGCAGAACCTCTCGGACGACGATCTCGAACGCTTCACCCAGTACTTTGGGGGCTTCGGCCATGACCCTTTCATCGCCCCCATCGCGGGTCGCCAGCACGTCATCGCCATTTCCCGCCGCGCCGACGAAAAGGCTCCGCTGTTTGCGGAAAACTGGCACTCGGACTGGAGCTTTCAGGCCCGGCCGCCCGCGGGCACCTGCCTCTACGGAAAGGTTATCCCCCCCGTAGGCGGTGATACGCTCTTTGCGAATCAACACGCCGCCTTCGAGGCCCTCCCCGCGGACAAGCAGGCCTTCTACCAAAGCCTGACGGCCATTCACTCTGCCGCGGGGGCCTATGCGCCGGAGGGCACCTACGGTGAGACGGACCAGGCCACGGATCGAAGCATGACCATTCGCCCCTCCGCAGAGGCCCGGGCCACCCAAACCCACCCCTTGGTTCGCGCCCATCCAGAAACGGGGCGCCTCGGCTTCTTCAGCACCCTGGGCTACATCGTGGGTATCGAAGGCATGGCTCAGGAAGAGGCCATCCCCGTACTCCGAGAGCTGGCCCAGTGGCAGGGCCAGGAAGCGTTCCAGTATCGCCATCGCTGGGAAGCGGGCACGCTCGTGATGTGGGACAACCGAAGCGTGCTCCACTGCGCGACCGGCGGCTACGAAGGTCACGACCGCCTTCTCCACCGCACCACCATTGCAGCTTTTAGCGGAGAACATCATGAAGCAGCTTAAGCGCTTTACCGCTCTTTGCCTTACCCTATTGTTCATCCCAGCAGCGTTCGCGGAACGGCCCGACGCCGATCTTGTGCTCGATTCCCAACGCAAGCCGGAGGTGCTCCTCGAACTCCTGGGCGTGGCGCCGGGCCAACGCGTCCTCGATCTAGAGGCTGGCGGCGGCTACAACACCGAACTGCTAGCCGCTGCGGTGGGGGCCTCCGGGGAGGTACTGATGCAAAATCCGCCCTGGCTTGCCAATCGCGTGGGTGAGCGCGTAGACGCCCGGCTGGCTCAGCAGCGGCTTCCCAATGTAAAACCCTTAATCCGTGACTTTGGCGACTTGGGGCTAGCGACCGGGAGCGTGGATCGCGCGGCATGGATCATGGGCCCCCATGAATTGTGGTTCCACCCCGAGCCGGAGATCAGCTTCGGCCAACCCCTCGAAGTATTCCAAGAGCTTGCTCGGGTATTGAAACCGGGAGGGCGCATCCTCTTCGTCGATCATGCGGCCGCAGCGGAGGCCCCCCTCTCCGTTGGGGGTACGCTCCATCGCATCAGTGAAGGCGCGATTGAAGCCCTCGCAGAAGCCTCGGGGCTTTCCCTGGTCGCGCGAAGCAGCGCGCTGCGAAATGCTGACGACGACCGCCGGAGCAACGTTTTTGCCCCCGAAATCCGCGGAAACACGGATCGCTTTATCCTCGTCTTCGAGAAGCCCCAGGCGCCCTAGGCTTCGTCGGCAGGCGGACCCTGCTGAGCCCGAAGGTATAGGGCCAGCTGGCGATCATGGCGGGAGGTTGCCGATAGGCGGCCTTCCCGCAGATAGGGCGGCCAGCTAGGCTGCCCAAAAGGCTCCACCCGATCCCCCTGCACGGTCACCCGCTGAATCACCCGCTCCCCTTCAAAATCATTCAGCACAAAGTGCTGCGTAGCTCGATTATCCCAGAAGGCGACGGTGCCCTCGGTCCAGGCATAGCGAACCGTAAAGCGAGGCTGCTGCACCCACCGGGTCAGGTGGCGGAGGAGCACCTCCGATTCCTCGGCGCCCAGCTCGACGATGCGTCGGGTGAAATGCTCATTCACGTAAAGCGCGGGCAGGCCGCTTTCCGGGTGGCGACGGATGACGGGGTGGATCGTCATCTTGTCCGGGCGATTGTGCGGCAGCGCATCGTGCAGTGCCGTTAAGCCCTGGAGGAAAGCCTTCATCGGTTCAGACAGCGCGTTGTAGGCCGCCGTCAGGCTACTCCACATGGTGTCACCGCCCACCGGGGGGCAGCGCTTCATGTGCAGAATGGACATGAGCGCGGGCTGCTCCTGGAAGGTGAGGTCCGAGTGCCATTCATCGGCCACCCCACCGCCGGACGCGCGCAATTCGAAGATTTCTGGGTGCGGGGTATCGAACTTTAGGTTCGGATGGCCCTCCAGGGGTCCAAAGCGCGCGCCCAGCGCTACGTGATCTTCCACCTTCAAATGCTGGCCGGGGCAAAAGATGACGCCGTAGCGCACCAACAGCTGGCGCAGCGCCTCGAGGGCTTCATCGTCCAGCGACGCAAGGTCTAAGCCCGTAATCTCTGCGCCTAGGGCGGGGGCTAAGGGCCGAACGCTCCAGGCGTCGGCGGCACGGCTTTGTGATGCGGTCACGGTGACCCTCCCCGGTCTCCTTTCTAATCAGCTGGGAGCATAGCTCAGAGGGGCCGGCGAGGGGCAAGGCATGCCTCGCGACGGGACGCCTGCGTCGCTATGATCCTTTCCTTCGCAAGTGGAAAACGGTCGGAGGCCATGGGCTACCGCATTGCCATTGCCGGTGGCGGCCTGGGCGGCCTCACGGCGGCCCTCGCCCTCGGCCAGGGGGGCCACGAGGTCATCGTGCTGGAGCAAGCGACCGCCCATCGCACCGCGGGCGCCGGCATCCAGCTTTCCCCCAACGCCAGCCGCGTGCTCCTGCGCTTAGGCCTGGGCCCCACCTTGGAAGGCAAGGTCACGGCGACGGAACGCTCGCGCTTTCGCCACTTTCGTACGGGCCGAACGATCACGGAAGCGCGCCTCGGCGGGGAAGCGGAGGGCCGCTACGGCGCCCCCTACTGGCAAATTCATCGTGCCGATCTTCACGAGGCCCTTCAAACTGCCCTCGCGGCGGTCACCCTGCTAGGGGTCGACGGGCCCGTGGATCTGCTCCTCGGGGCCGATGGCATTCACTCCGAAGTGCGCCGCTGGTGCTTCGGCGAGGCCCCGGCGCGCTTTACGGGGCAGGTGGCCTGGCGCTTTCTCGTGCCCAGCGAAGGCCTCCCACCAGCCCTTCAGGCTCGGGATAGCCAGGTGTGGTGGGGCCCGGGGAAGCACTTTGTGCACTACCCAGTGGACGCGGGTGCGCGGATCAACGGCGTTGCGGTGGTAGAAGCTGGGGCCTGGACCGAAGAGTCCTGGGCCCTTCCCGGCCAGCCGGAGGATCTCCGCACGGCCTTTCGGGGATGGCATCCAGAGCTTCAGCAGCTTCTCGAGCGCGTCACCCCCGAGGGGCTTTTTCAGTGGGGGCTTTTTGATCGCGCACCCCTGCCCCGCTGGCATCGGGGACCGGTGGCGCTTCTTGGCGATGCCTGCCACCCCACTCTTCCGTTTTTAGCCCAGGGGGCGGCCATGGCCATCGAAGACAGCGCAGCCCTGACCCTCGCCCTTGCCCAGGCCCCGACCGTGAGCGGTGCGCTAGCGGTCTATGAGGGCTGGCGCCGTTCGCGCACCGCCCGCATTCAACAGCTCTCTCGCCGCTACGGATGGGTCTATCACCTGGGCGCGCCCCTCGCGACCTTCCGCAACCTGGCGGCACCCCTAGCCCGGGGCACCACGATGGATTGGCTTTATCGCTACGACGTCGAAGATCAGATCCCCTAAGCCGTGAGAAGGTGCTGGGCGTGGAAGGCCAGGTGCGCGTCGATAAAGCTCGCGATGAAGAAGTAGCTGTGGTCGTAGCCGTCGTGCAGGTGGTAATCGAGGGCGTGCCCGCCCTGGGCCGCCGCTGCGATCAGCAATTCAGGCCGCAGCTGGGTTTCGAGAAAGGCATCGGCAGCGCCTTGGTCGACGCGCAGGGGCGGCGCGGAAGACCCTTCCGCGAGCAGCGCACAGGCGTCGTAGCGGGCCCAGGTGCTCCGGTCCTCTCCGAGGTACCCGCGAAAGGCCTTCTGACCCCAGGGCACCTGGGAAGGTGCGCAGATCGGCGCGAAAGCAGAGACAGAGCGAAACCGAGAAGGGTTTCGCAGCGCGATGGTGAGGGCCCCATGCCCCCCCATGGAATGACCCGAAATCGCCTCTCGGGAGTGGTCGAGCTCGGGAAAGGCCCCCAGCACCGCCGGGAGCTCCTCCTCCACATAGCGCGCCATGTGGTAGTGGGCAGCAAAGGGCGCTTCCGTGGCGTTCAGGTAGAACCCGGCCCCCAAACCGAAGTCGTAGGCGCCCTCGAGATCATCCGGCACTCCGTCCCCCCGGGGGCTCGTATCCGGGGCCACGAG
>RGAU01000059.1 GCA_009919975.1 Gammaproteobacteria bacterium | reverse complement strand
AGTGATCTAAACCCGGACTTCTGGGCCGTGGGGGACCCAACGGGCCCCCTGGCAACGGTGCTTCGGGGCTGGGGCTAGGCGATCTCGACCAGCTCGATGGCAAAGGTTAGGGCTTGCCCGGCGAGGGGGTGGTTGGCATCGAGGGTCACGGCCTCGTCAGTCAGTTCCACCACCTTACATGCACGGGATTGCCCGCCTGATCCTGCAGCTGGAGATCGAGGCCCACGGAGAGGGTGAGATCCGGGGGAAACTGATCCCGCGGGAGCGAGCCCACCATGGCATCGTCCCGCTCCCCGTAGGCATCGGCCGCTTCAATGCGCGTGCTGCAACTTTCCCCGGGGGCGAGGCCCCGCACCGCGGCTTCGAAGCCGGGAATGATTTGGCCCTCGCCGAGGGTGAATTCCAGGGGTTGGCGCCCTTCCGAGGAATCGAAGCGCTCGCCGCTGTCGAGCGTTCCCGTGTAATGCACGCGGACCGTATCCCCGTTTTGTGCCGTGGCCATGGGCGTCTCCTTCCGGTTTTTCCGGTGAATGTGAGGTCAGTGTGTCATGGCCCGGGGGGGTGAGACAAAACTGCGGGAAATGATCGCCCCATCGCACCTAGCGCCCCTTGGCGCCTTGGAGAAGTCATGCGAAGCTCCTACGCGGGAGAACTGATTTAAGGGAGAGGGTTATGTCGGATTCACCGGATGATGCAACGACCGTTCGCCGGCTCGTGATCTTATTGGCGACGCTAGTGGTCACGACCTTCGGGGTGGCGGGGCTCGTGTCGATCGTACTGTAGGGCCTGGCGGGCCCGAGGGAGGGCCCAAAGGGTGTCCACGATGAGGAAGAGCGAGGCGTCCGTCGCAGCGGCGCGCCAAGCGCTTAAGCGCTTTCTTGGCCTCCCCGGGCGCCCCGTGGTACTCACCGGAGCGGGCTGTTCCACCGATTCCGGCATTCCCGACTATCGAGGCCCCAGCGGGGCCTGGCGGTCCCGCCAGCCTATCCAGTTCCAACCCTTTCGCACCCAGCTGGCGGCGCGGCAACGCTATTGGGCCCGAAGCATGGTGGGCTATCCACGCATGGCCGAGGCCACCCCCAATGGGGTGCACCGGGCCCTGGCCAGCCTCGAGGCCCGGGGTCTCCTCGGGCTGCTGGTTACGCAAAACGTCGATGACCTCCATCGCCGCGCGGGGCAGCGCGAGGTGCTTGATTTGCACGGCCGTTTGGCCCGGGTGCGCTGCCTTGATTGCGGGCAGCGCTCGTCCCGGACTGTGCTCCAGGGGCGCCTGGAAGCCCTGAATCCTACCTTTGCCGCCAGCCTGTCCCGGCCCGTGGTGGCGGCCCCGGACGGCGACGCCGATTTAGACGACGAGGCGGCCCTGGCCACCTTCCAGGTCCCGCCATGCCTTCGCTGCGGTGGGGTGCTCAAGCCCGATGTGGTTTTTTTTGGCGAATCCGTCCCCGGAGCGCGGGTGGCTCGGGTAAGAAGGGCCCTTGAGGAGGCTTCGGGCCTGCTGGTGCTGGGGTCTTCCCTGGCGGTGTTTTCCGGCTTTCGCTTTTGCCGCGATGCCGCGGCCCTGGGAAAGCCCATCTTCATTGCAACGCAGGGGATCACGCGGGCCGATGGGATCGCGCAAACCAAAGTCGACGTGCCCCTCCGCGAGCTGTTTTCCGGGCCATAAAAAAACCCCGGCTAGCCGGGGTTCTTCAAACCCTTAAGGCCTTACTGGGCAGCGTAATAGCGCGACAGGATCTTGATATCTTCGTCGCTGAGGCCCTTGGCCTGGGCGCTCATGATCATGTTTTGACGCTCGCCAGAGCGGTACTTCTCCAACTGCTTGTGCAGATAGGAGGCCCACTGACCGTTAATGTTCGGGAAGGTCGGGGCCGTGCCTTTGCCGTTCAGGCCGTGGCAGGCGAGGCAGCCCTTTTCCTCGGCGAGGGCGGCGCCCTTGGTGGCGACGTCGTCCGCGGGGCGGTCGCAGGCGGCTAGGAGCAGCGCGGTGCCGGTGATCAGGGAAAGCTTCAAAAGGGAATTACGCATCACGGATCGCTCCTCAACGCTGCGCGGAGAAATAGGCGGCGAGGTCTTCCATGTCTTCGATTGACAGGGGCCGCGCCTGGCCATTCATCTGGTTGAAGTGCTCCGTTTCTGCCTTGAAGTACTTCAGGCGATCCACAATGTAGGCCGCCTTTTGCCCCGCGAGGTGGGGGTAGCGGTCATCCTGGCTATGGCCTTCCGGGCCATGGCAGGTCATGCAGCGGTGTTGCCAGGCAAGCGCTTGGCCGTTTTCCGCGTCGGCGGCGCTGGCGCCAGCGGCCAGCGAAAGCATTAGGGTCAGCCCGAAGGCGCGGGTACGGCGCATGTGCAACATCCCTCCTCAAGTGAGCGCCGCACATTTTAGGCACCGCCCCGGGATATTCAAGGTGCAAGGGTCCCTCGCGGGCGAAAAAGCGAAAAATTTCAGGCGCTAAGGGGCCAGGGCGGCAGCACCCGGGCCTCCGCCAGGGCGTGAAGTTGCTCTAGCAGCAGGGTCTCCGTGTCCCGGCAGCCTGCAAAGCCCGCCTGGCGAAGGGCAATGGTGCTGAGCTGGGTAGGCGGTGGCGGACGATCGCGGCCATAGCCCAGGAGCATATCGGCGTAGATGGGAGAATCGCCCAGCAGTTCGGAAAGCCCCGGGGCCTGAAGGTCGTGCTGCGCCCGGAGCCGATCCCAGGCGTCGCTCTGGGTGGGTAGCCAGTGGGCGAGGGATCGGGGCTCCGGAGCGCCAGGCGTCAGGCCTAGCCCTTCCGTCAGCTCGGGCCAGAGGTGGTCCCACTGGAAAACATCGCCATTGCTGACGTTGAAGGTGCGGTCCCGGGCTTCCGGCGCGGTCCCGGCCCAGGCAAAGGCTTCAGCGAGAAGGGCCGCGTCGACCCCATCGAGGGGTCCGCAAACGCCGCCGGGAAAGGAAAAGGGTCGCCCCTCGGCGGCGCAGAGCGCGCCATAGACGCCGAGGGTGGTCAGCACGTTCATGGGCGCTCCGAGGCTCGGTCCGAAGATAATCGGGGGACGCCAGACCGTCGTGCGATCTTCCTGCAGCCAGTAGAAATTGTCGTGGGGATCGCGGGGGCGGCGCTCGAGCCCGGGAATGCGCATGGGATGGATATGGGCGCCGTAGGCCTTCGTGCCCTGAAGGAGGCTCACGTGACCCACGGGGTGGGCTTCGAGCCCTTCGAGGCAATGGGCCAGCATGGTGTCGTTGCGCTGCATCTGCTCCGCGGAACGCCAACCCTCGAGCAATCCCGGGGCCTCATAGAGGGCGGCGTAGACCACATGGGTGATGGGCGGCAGGGCTTGGATTTGTTCAATGCAGGCGGGGTCGGAGAGGTCAGCGGCCAGAGGGTTCGCGCGCACCCCTTGCGGTGGCCGCCGGGAGAGGCCGATGACCTCCCAGCCCTGAAGGGCCTCAAAGTGGCGTACCGCCGCCTGCCCCACCACGCCGCTGGCGCCGGCGATGAGAATACGGCGGGGCGCCGGCGGGCTCACGGCGCCTTCGTGCTCAGGGTGGCCAGGTAGGCCAGGAGATCCCGGCGTTGCTGGGGCGTACTTACCGTTCCCGCAAGGGCCCGCATTTGCTGGCCCCGGCTATCCGCAGGGTCGAAACCTCGGCGGCCTGCGAGGTAGTGCTCAAGCTGGGTTTCTAGATACCAATCGTTCTGCCCCGCCAGCGGTGGGGCACCTAGGGCTTCCTGGCCCTGGCCCTCGGCGCCGTGGCAGGCGGCGCAGGGGGCGTAGAGCGCCTTCCCTGCCGTGGGGTCGCCGCCAAGCAGGGTGGCGGCGGGGGCCGGGGCGTTTAAGGCCGCGGCCCAGGCCGCGGCATCTCGAACGGCCTCATCATTCGCTAAAGCGAGGGCCATGGTCCGCATGACGTCCCCGTGTTCGTCCCCCTTCGCGGTGCCCCGCCAGCCCGCCTGAAAGGCCTTCAGCTGATTGTCGATGTGCCAAGCCGGCAAGCCCCCAAGGCGCGGGGCGGCGACGCCGGGATTACCTTGGGCATTGGCACCGTGGCAGGTGATGCAGAAGCTAAAGCGGGCATCGGCGACGTCCACGGGCCCCGCTGCGGTGGCGAACAGGGCGGCAAGGCCTAGGCTCAGCAGGCTCGAGATGGTCAGCCCTCGTCGAAGCCAGGCCATGGCCTTACTCCCCAGGCCGGGCAAAGACGGCTTCCACTTCCACCAGCATGCCCGGGGCGGCCAGCTGGGCCACGCCCACGGCGGAGCGGGCGGGTAGCTTGCTGCGCCCGGCTTCCGGGCCGAAGACCTCGGTGTAGGCTCGCATAAAGCCGGCGAAGTCCATGCGGCCGCCGTTGGCAGGGTCCGGGACTAGGAAGACGGTCATTTTGACGATGTCGTCCCAACCAAGGTCGAGGTCCGTGAGGGACCGCTCCAGGCCCTGGAATACGCTGCGGGCCTGCGTTTCCGTGTCGCCCCAGAAGGCCGGGCTGAAGCGCTCGGCGGTGGGGTCCGCCGGGGCCGGCGTCTGGCCGCTATGCCAAACCAGCTGCACCCCCGGGGGCACCTCGACCGCCCGGGCGATGGGGAAGTCGCTCCCTATCAGGCTGTGCTGAATGCGGTGATCGTCGGCCTGGGCCGAGAGGCCCAGGGTGAGGGCGGCGGCGGCCAGGAGGCCTTGGAGGGGGCGGAGTGTTCCGAAGTGCGCCATGGGGAAATCCTCTTAGGCGTGGGTGGCGTCGCCGCGAAGCTCGGCTTGCACCCGTTGGTTAATATCGGCCATGGCAAGATGAGCCGAGCGCATGGCGCCCTCCTGCCACCCCGTGTGATAGGTGATCTGATCCCCGATCAGGTAATGGCGACCGGCGGGGCGCTGAAGGCGCTTGAAGTGCTTTTCCACATCGTCCCCGGTCCATTCCGCGGAGCACCCCATCATGTGATTCATGCGGTGCCAGGCAACGCTGACGCCGTTCTCGATGTACTGCTCCCAGCCCGGGTGGATCTTTGCCCCCTGCTGAACCACCGCCTGGAAGCGCTCCTCGGGGGTCATGCTTGTGAAGTAGGCGCCGGCCCCGGGGAAGAAGGTATAGGCCGCGAGCAGAATGCCTTTTTCGCTGTGGAACCCATGATTGGGGTACCAGATTTGCGTAATGGGCTGGCTGGTCCAGCTGATGCCCCCGTAGATACGGTCCTCTTCCCAGAAGCGCTTCGAGGCCTGAAGCCCCATCTTGAAGAGCTCCCCGCGTTTGGGTTTGGCGAGGGCCTCCACATAGTCCTTCGGGAAGTTATGGCGCAGGCCCAGAAGGAGGTGGGTGGGAATGCTGTTGAGAACGTAATCGGCCTCTTCCGTTTTCCGTTCGCCGTTTTCGATATAGCTCACCCGAACGCCCCGGTCCGTGAGCTCGACCCCCTTTACCCAGGCGTTGAGATGCACCGCATCGCCCACGTGGCGCATAAAGCCTTTGACGATATGGTCCATGCCCCCCTTAGCGGTAAGCATGGTGCCGGCCTGATCGGAGCTTTCATTAAAGTGCATGGCCCAGCGCCAGAAGCTGGCGTTCATGAGCTCGGAGAAATCGAAGGGTTCGTGATGCTCGCCGTGGAGCACGAAGCTGCCGCGCTTGTAGCCGCCCCGGGAGGAACCCGCGTAAAGGTGACTATCGTTCAGGTCTCCGAAGGCTTTGGCGAGCTCCAGTAGGCGCTGGGTGTCGACTTCGCTGATGGGCGCATCGAGGGACGCAGCGGACACGGACTTGGCGAGCAGTTCGCTCATGAAGCCGCGGGTATCCGCAATGTACTGCCGCTGCCGCACCGGTTTACCCCCGAAGGCGTTGTCGTCCTGGTAGTAGGCGTTGCGGTTATCGTTGTTCCAGAGCTGCAGTTCTACCCCGAGGGCTCGGCAGTAGCTCATGAGCAGCGTGTGGTCCGGGGGAATGCGCGCCGCCCCGGCGTTGAGATAGAGGTCTTCGTTGTCGTCGAAGCGGCAGACCTGCTGCTGGCCAAGCTCGTCGACGATATCGCCGTGGCGGAGGGTGAGGTTACGGCCGCCGGCGCGATGGGAGGATTCTAGAATTTTGCATTCGTAGCCCACTTTCCGGAGTTCATAGGCGGCGGTGAGTCCGCCGATGCCCGCGCCAAGGATGAGCACTTTGCGCTTGGCCCCCTGAAGGGGCTGAAGGTCGGCGAGGGGCATGGCCCCGGGCGCCGCCATGAGACCGAGAGCGCTGGCGGCGCGGTAGACCGCCGTGGACCCCCCGGCAGCCCCTACCAGCTCGAGAAAGCGTCGCCGTGAAACGGTCGCCATGGTGCGATCCTTGACCCGTTGCGGTCCGACTATTGTGCCCTAGAAGTGGGCAATTGCCTTCGTTTCAAGGGCCGAGATCGGCTGAACGGTGAGAACTTTCATAGTTTGCGCACTTTGCGCTGCCTCTGCGCACCAAACTAGAGCGCTTAAGGCGTCTAGCCCTCGGTGGGGTCGATCAGGGCAGGGTCGATGGCGTGTCCCTTGGCCTGTTTGGCCTTGAGGTAGCGCGTATTGAAAGGAGATACGCCCACCACGTGCTGTTCCGCGTCCTCAATCCGAACCCCGGCGGCGGTGAGGTCCCCAATTTTCTTGGGATTGTTGGTCATCAGGCGGCAGGCTCGATCCCCCAGGCGCCAGCGCAGGATGGCGGCGGCGTCGGAGAAGTCCCGGGAATCGTCGGGCAGGCCCAGGGAACGGTTCGCCTGATAGGTGTCTTCCCCGTCATCCTGAAGCAGATAGGTGGCGGCCTTCGCCCAGAGCCCGATGCCCCGGCCTTCGTGCCCGGCCATGTACACCAGGTAGCCGCCCCCTTCGCTTTCCACCATGCGCCGGATCGCTGCCGCTAGCTGGGGCCCGCATTCGCAGCGCTGGGAGCCAAAGACGTCGCCGGTCAGGCAATTGGAGTGAACCCGCACCAGGGGTGCGCTTGCCCTATCGGCGTCCCCGATTACCAACAGGCTGTTCACGGCCATGGGCGCGGTGAGGGCAGCGAAGTCCCGAGCGGCCCCTTCTTCCCGCAGCTGATCGGCAAGGGCCTGCACCTCGTGTAACTCCGTGCGGCGTACAAAGGCATACCACTGGGCCGTGGTTTCCACGCCCTCGAGGCTCAGGGGTAGGGGGATGGGGCCGAGGATTTCTAGGGCGCCGGCGCTTTGAGCCGCCCGCTCGGAGGCCGAAAGCAGGCTGCCAGCGTGATCAATGCGCTGGATTTTCCCGTCGGCGAGAAGCTTCTCCCGCACCCGTGGATCAATGTAGGTAAACATGGCGGCCCCCTTCAAGGCCGCGAAGCATAGCCCCTTCGAAGGAGAAAAACGACGCGCCCCTAGCTCACCTGGCGCTCTGCGCCCTCCCAATAGGGCGCCCGAAGCGCAGTCTTGAGGATCTTCCCGGCACCGGACAGGGGCAGGGGCTCGCGCTGGAAGGTAATGCTGCGGGGGACCTTGAAGCCGGCAATGTGGGCTCGGCAGTGGGTGATAAGGGCCGCTTCGTCGAGGGCGTCATCCCCGAGGTCCGCGCTAGGAACGACAATGGCGTGAACCTTCTCCCCCCAATCCGCATCGGGGATGCCAATCACGGCGCACTGATCGACCGCCGGGTGCAGCATGAGCACGTTCTCAACCTCCGCGGAGTACACGTTCTCCCCGCCGGAGATGATCATGTCCTTCACCCGATCGACGATGTGGAGGAAGCCGTCTGCGTCCATGCGTCCCCCGTCCCCCGTATGGAGCCAGCCCGACGCTAAGGTTTTGGCCGTTTGCTCCGGCAGATTTCGATAGCCCAGCATGACGTTGGGGCCCCGGGCGCAGACCTCGCCGACGGTGCCCAGGGGCACGGGCTGATCGTTTTCGTCCAGCACGGCGACTTCGACCCCGGGAATGGCCTGGCCGGCGCTGGTCAGCTTGCCCGCAAAGGGGGAGGCGGAATCCACCGTGTGGTATTCCGGGGCCAGCATGGTCAGGATCGGCGCTGCCTCGGTCTGCCCATAGGCCTGGTAGAAGCGGGTGCTGGGCAGGACCTCAAGCGCTTTGCGAATGACCGCCTCAGGCATGGGGGACGCGCCGTAGAGCACGCCTTCGAGGCTCTGTAGGTCGTAGTTAACCAGGGTAGGGTCATGGACCACGCGATTGATCATGGTGGGCACCATGAGCATACGTTGGATCTTCTCTCGCTCGATGGTGGCCATCACGGCCTCGGGCTCGAAGGCCGGTAAAAAGTAGTTCGTGCCAGCCATGAGAAGCATGCCCACGGCCATGCACCAGTCGGCAATGTGGAACATGGGCGCAACATGGAGGCATCGATCGCCGGGGCGCAGCTGGAGAATGGGGGCGGCCTGCATGGCGTTCACCAGCAGGTTTTGTTGGCTGAGCATGACGCCCTTAGAGCGCCCCGTGGTGCCCCCGGTATAAAAGAGTCCCGCGAGGTCGTCGTTGCAGCGCTCGGCATCGGCGATGGGTGCCGCGGTGGCCAGGGCCTCCCAGTGGGTTGCGCTGCCCGGCAGGGCCTTAGCGCCGAGCGTGACCACCGTTTCCAGTAGGGGGAGCTCGGGCCGAAGGCCTTCGATCTGCTCCGCGAAGGCATCGTCTACGCAGAGCACCTTGCTTTCCGAGTCACTCAGCCAATGAACGATTTCCGGTCCCGCGAGCCGCGTATTTATGGGCACAAACACCCCGCCCACCCAGGCCACGGCAAAGTAAAACTCGTAGTAGTAATCCGAATTGAGCGCGAGGACGGCTACCCGATCCCCGGGCCCCACGCCGAGGGCGGCAAGGCCCCCGGCTAAGCGGGCGACGCGATCTGGAAAGGTCCGCCAGGGTTGGCTCCGGCCCTCATGGCGGAGGGCATCGCCGGCGGGGTTCAGCTGGGCGGCACGGCGCAGGGCGGCGGTTAGGGAAAACATGGCTCTCTCCTCCCGAGGGGTTCCGGGGTAGCATAGCGAAAAGCCTGGGGAGAGGAGCAGCACATGGGCGCCACAATGACACCGGCCCTGGTGGGCACGCCGGCGGAGATTGACGCCGCCTATCTCACCACCGTTCTACGCCATGCGGGCTTTTCCGACGCGGCCGTGGGAAGCTTTTCCGCGACCAATATCGGCACGGGGCAGGTCGGGCAAAACATCCGCTTCTCGCTGGATTACGAGGCGGGGGCCGGGCCGGCGACGGTGGTGGGAAAATTTGCCTCCGATGACCCCGCCAGTCGGCAAACGGGCATCGCGCTGCAGAACTACCTTAAAGAGGTGCGCTTTTATCGAGAGCTGGCCCCCTCCCTCGCCGTGCGCATCCCCGCCCTCTACTTCGGGGCCATCGATGAGGAAACCCACGAATTTCTCCTCATGATGGAGGACATGGCACCGGCGGAACAGGGGGATCAGCTCGGGGGCTGCAGCGCCGATGACGCGGCCTTGGCCATGGAGCAGGCGGCCCATCTGCATGGACCGCGCTGGGACGATCCGGCCCTTCGCAGCTACGACTTTCTTGGTGGGCTCGACGAGGACGCCGGGGCCGCGGGTACGCTGGCGCTCTGGGACGCGGCCATGGAGGCCTATCTCGTGCGTTATGTTGAGCGTCTGAGCACGGAGGACGTCGCTCTTACCCGCGCTCTGGGGGCGCGCTTCGCCACCTACCTCTCCCCCGAGCCCGGTCCGCGCACGGTTACCCACGGGGATTTTCGCCTCGACAATATGCTGTTCGGCCGCACCCCTGGGGCTACGCCCCTGGCGATTGTCGATTGGCAGTCCCCGGCCCTGGGCCAGGGGCCGGCGGACGTCGCCTATTTCCTCGGGACCTCCCTCGATCCTGTGCTGAGGGGCCGGGAGGAGCGGGCCCTGCTTCGGGTGTACCGGGATGTGTTGAAAAGCTACGGCGTTTCCCTCAGCGAGGACGCGCTTTGGCGCGCCTATCGCCGCTCCAGCTTTGCAGGGCTGGTCATGGCCGTGGTGGCGTCCATGATCGTCGGCCAGACCGATCGGGGGGACCACATGTTCATGGCCATGGCGCAACGTAGCGCCGTCATGGCTCGCGAGCTCGAGGGGCTTGCCCTTCTCGCCTAAGGAAGGCCCTCGAGCGGCAATGAAAATAGCGCTTCGCGCCGCCGGAAAGCCGTCGTAAAGTCGCGCATCGACCAACCCTTGCGCGAGGCCTGCCATGCTCCTTGCGTTGTTGATTTGCCTCTATTTGGGCGTGACCCTGGGCCTGGGGCTTTTGGCCCAGCGCCGGGTTAAAAATGCCCGGGACTTCATGCTGGCGGGGCAGCAGCTGCCACTTTTCATGGTGGTCACCACCTCTTTCGCTACCTGGTTTGCCTCCGAAACGCTTCTAGGCGTTCCCGCCAAGGTGCTTGAGGGGGGGCTTGCGGAGACCGTGGAGGACCCCTACGGCGCGGGCTTCGGCCTGGTGCTCGTGGGGATGTTCTTTGCGTCCCGGCTCTACCGCCTGCGCCTTTTAACCATCGGGGACTTCTACCGGCGGCGCTATGGCCAGGGCATCGAAGTCTTCGCGTCGACGGTGATCTGCCTGTCCTATCTGGGCTGGGTAGCGGCTCAGATTACGGCCCTCGGGCTCGTGCTCGAGGTGCTGACCCAGGGGTTCCTCAGTACCGCCGATGGCATGGTTGTGGGGACCGTGGTGGTGCTGATCTACACGGCCCTCGGTGGCATGTGGTCCATCGCCTTGGCCGACCTTTTCCAAATGACCGTGATGGTGCTTGGGCTCACGGTAATAGCGGTGCTGGCGGGGCAAAGCGCCGGCGGCGCCGAGGCGGTGTGGGCGGAGGCCCAGCACCGGGATCTCCTGCGCTTCTTTCCCGAGGGCGACGTCACCGCTTGGCTCGCCTGGATTGCCGCGGCCATCACGCTCATGATCGGCTCTATTCCCCAGCAGGATGTGTTTCAGCGGGTGATGGCGGCGCGGGATGAGCGAACCGCGCGTCTCGGTCCCATCATCGGGGGCTCGGCCTACATGGCCTTTGCCGCCGTGCCCATTTTTCTGGGGGTGGCGGCGATGATGGTCGTTCCCTCGGCGGAAACGCTGCTGGCGGAAGATGGAGAGCAGCTCATTCCCACCCTGGTGCTCACCACCATGCCCCTGGCCCTGCAGGTGCTGTTCTTCGGCGCCTTGCTAAGCGCCATCATGTCGACGGCGTCAGCGACGCTTCTGGCCCCCACCACCACCTTAGTCGAAAACATCCTCATGAACGTGGTGCCCGCCGTGGCCCAGCATCGACTGCGGGTGCTGCGCTGGACCCTCGTGTTCTTCGCCCTTGCCGTGCTGATCTACGCCCGGGCCATGGAGGGCACTCCGATCTATGACCTGGTGGGGAAGGCCTATCAGTTTCCCGTGGTGGGGGCCTTCTGGCCCCTGGCCCTCGGGCTCTACTGGGCGAAGGCCTCCCGAAAGGGCGCGTTGTGCTCCATTGGAGCGGGTCTTGGGGTGTGGGGCCTTTTAGAATTCACAGCCTATGGGCTTGTCATGCCGTCGGTCCTTGGTGGCTTTTTAGCGGGGGGGCTGGGCATGGTGCTGGGCTCGCTGCGCTGGCCCAGCACCGCGCCCCTCCCAGGCGCGTCGCCTCAGGCCTAGGGGGCGCCCTCGCGGCTGCGCCCGTGGCTTGGAAAGATGAGGGCGCTGGTCTCGAAGCCCGCGGCCTCAGCCAAGGCAAGGGCCTCGCTCCGTTCGCCCGAGGGCAGGTCCGGGCTACGCGCTAGCAGCCACAGAAAGTTCCGGTTCGGGCCAGAAATCAGCGCCCAGCCGGCGTCCTGGTCCAGGGCGAAAATCACATAGGCCCCGTAAAAGGGGCCGAAGAAGCTCACCTTCAGATGACCCACGGTGGGATCCCCTAGGGGGAGGGCGCGGCCCTCCGCGACTTCCCAACCCTCGGCTCCATAGCCCGAATTGCGCACGGCGATCGCGCCATCGGGCCGCAGCGCGTAGTCGGCGCGGACGTCGGAAAGCCCGCGCTCAAAGCTGTGGTCCAAGCGTGCGATCTCGTACCAGGTACCCAAATAGGTCTTCAGGTCGAAGTTTTCGATGGGGGTGATCCCCGGCGGCGCGCTG
>RGAU01000058.1 GCA_009919975.1 Gammaproteobacteria bacterium | reverse complement strand
TGGGCGGAGTGGTGCGCGCCCTGCCTCGAGGAAATTCCCGAGCTCAATGCCTTTCATCGTGCCGACAATGGAGCGGAGGTGCTGGGCATCAACTTTGATCAGGTGGACAGCGCGCTCATGGCCCAGCAGGCGGAGGGGTTGCACATTACCTTTCCCCTCGCCCTCGGCGATCCAGCGGCCCTGCTGGGGATTCAGGCGCCGCAGGTGCTGCCGAGCACCTACGTGTTTGATCCCGAGGGGTCTCTCGTCACCGTTCTCGTGGGGCCTCAGGATGAGGCGTCCCTGCTGGCTGCCCAGGGGACGCCCTAGCACCGAGGCGTTAGCCGCTAGCGCTAGCCTCGCAACTTCGCGAGGAGCTGGGCCTTGGCCTCGCCGAGGGGGAGGTTTTCCCCTTCGCCGCCGCGGCGGTTTTGGTACTCCACCACGCCGTCCTTAAGGCCTCGATCGCCGATGACAAGGCGATGGGGAAGGCCCAGGAGTTCCATATCCGCGAACTTCACTCCCGGGCGCTCGTCCCGGTCGTCTAGCAGGACGTCGACCCCTGCGTCCCGAAGCTCGGCGTAGAGGGCGTCTGCTGTCTCCCGCACCGCTTCGCTCTTCCCGTAGTTGACCGGGACGAGGGCGACCTGGAAGGGGGCGATGGCGTCCGGCCAGAGGATGCCCGCGTCGTCGTGGCACTGCTCAATCACGGCGCCCACAAGGCGGCTCACGCCCATGCCATAGCAACCCATGGTGAGGGTGCATTGGGCGCCCCCCGCATCCTGCACCGTAGCGCCTAGGGCCGCCGCATACTTGGTGCCCAGCTGGAAGATGTGGCCCACCTCAATGCCCCGGCGGAGCTGCAGCACCCCCTGACCGTCGGGGCTAGGGTCGCCGGCTTCCACGTTTCGAAGATCCACTACCTGGCTAGCGTCGAGGGGCACATCCCGATCCCAGTTCACGCCTTGGTGATGCGCATCCAGGGCGCCGGCGCCGCAGACAAAGTCTGCAAGGGCCGCGGCGCTGTGGTCTACGAAGAAGGGGATGGCGAGGCCCACGGGGCCAATAAAGCCCGGCACCAGCCCTGCGCCCTTAAGCGTGTCTTCCCCGGCGAGGCGGAAGGGGTCGGCGACGCCCGGGAGCTTTGCCGCCTTAATCGCGTTCAGGGTGTGATCCCCCCGAAGCATGAGGGCCACGGGGCCTTCCGTGCCCTCCACCACAAGGGTCTTAAGGCATTGGGCGGGGGCCACGCCGAGTTGCGCGGTGAGGGCTTCGATGCTTCGAGCCTTCGGCGTGTCCACGGTGGCGAGGGGGGCGCTGGGGGCCGGGCGCGGCGCCGTCGGCGCCAGGGCTGGAGCCAGCTCGACGTTCGCTGCGTAGTCCGAGGTGTCGCTGAAGGCGATGAGGTCTTCCCCGCTTTCCGCGAGCACGTGGAACTCATGGGATTTCGCCCCGCCGATGTTTCCCGTGTCCGCCAGAACGGGGCGGAAGTCGAGGCCCATGCGCTGAAGGATGCGGTGGTAGGCGGCGTGCATCTGCCCGTAGGTGACTTCTAAGCTCGCTTCGTCCAGATGGAAGGAGTAGGCATCTTTCATCACAAATTCCCGAGCCCGCATTACCCCGAAGCGCGGGCGGATCTCATCGCGGAACTTGGTTTGAATTTGGTAAAGGTTCAGAGGCAGCTGCTTATAGCTGCGCAGCTCCCGGCGCACGAGGTCCGTGATGACCTCTTCGTGGGTCGGGCCGAAGCAGAAGGGGCGCTGGTGCCGGTCTTCCATGCGCAGAAGCTCCGCGCCGTAGTGCCCCCAGCGGCCGCTTTCTTCCCACAGCTCCGCGGGTTGCACCGCCGGCATGAGCACCTCCCGGGCGCCGCTTTGGTCCATCTCCTCCCGAATGAGCGCTTCGATCTTTCGTAGTACGCGAAGGCCCACGGGCAGCCAGGTATAGATGCCAGCGGCGACGCGGCGAATGAGGCCAGCGCGAAGCATGAGGCGGTGGGAGACGATTTCCGCATCCGCGGGCACCTCTTTGAGCGTGCTCAAAAGCAGGGAGGTCGTTTTCATTCGATGGGCCCAGAGCGTTAGGGAAGGGGCGAGATTCTACGCAGGGGGCGAAGGCGGCGGAAGGGAGGAGAAAGGTAGAAGGGGAAGAAGGCTGCGCCCGCTAGGCGGGCGCAGCCAGAGGGCTGGCTTCTTACTGAGCCATGTCCTTGAGCTTCTTCAGGGGCGTGATACGCACCCGAACGGAAGCGGGCTTGGCAGCGACGTCCATGGTCTCACCGGGCTTGAAGGGATTGGGCACCCCTTTCTTGGCCCGTTGTGCCGGCTTCTTTACGGTTTTGATCTTCAGCAGGCCGGGGAGGGCAAATTCGCCCACGGCGCGCTTCTTCAGGTGACGCTCGATGATGGATTCGAGCTCGGTCATGACCGAAGCAACATCTTTCCGAGCCAGGCCCGTGGCCCCTGCGATCTCATTGAGCATCGTGGCCTTAGACATTTTCTCGGAAACCGCGGTCGCCTTCTTGGCCGGTGCCTTAGCCGGAGCCTTTGCGGCGGGGGCCTTGGCCGGAGCCGCCTTCTTGGCAGCAGGCTTAGGGGCAGCTTTCGCTGCCGGCTTCTTGGCTGCCGTTGCCCGCGCGGCGGGTTTCTTGGCAGCAGGTGCTTTCTTAGCGGGTGCTTTCGTACCCGTGGTTTTGGTCGCAGCCATGCAACTATCCCTCAGCTATTGAATGCCCAACGGCCCCGTGCCGATGGCTTTCGACAGCGCGATCTCCCCAACCCCTTAATAGTGAGCCGCTGCCAGCGTTTTTATAGCCATTAAGTTTTGACGTAGCAAGGATTTAGAGGCGCTTTGGGCGTTTTTTAAGGGGTTTTTTGCAGTTTTTCGCTTTTTTGGACGAAAACGCTCGCTTTTTGCCGGGGTGGGACTTGATAAATTGGGCAAATCTGCCCATATAGCGCGGCGCAGATTCTTGTCCTTGGGGGCAGGGATCGGCCGAGACGCGGGCATGGGGCTCGCCCTCGGGGAACTGTTGGGAGTTTCATCACGATGCCCATCTACGAATATCAGTGTGATGCCTGCGAGGGCATCTTCGACGCCCTGCGCAAGCTGAGCGATCCGCCCCTGACCCAGTGCCGTCTGTGCCAAGCGGAAGGTCAGGTGCGTAAGAACGTTACCGCGCCTGCCTTTCGGCTGAAGGGCTCGGGATGGTACGAGACCGATTTCAAAAAGGGCGGTAAGCGCAACCTTGCCGGGGGCGACACGAGTAGCGGCGGCAGCGGCAGCGGTACTTCCGGCGGCACCAAGAGTGACGCGCCCAAGGCCAGCGGTAGCGGGGACAGCTAGGGCCTCGGGCCGCCCAGGTGCTACACTGGCGCCATCGCTAAAAGACGCTGTGCGCCCCCTCGCGCCGCGCCCCCCGGGCCTCGGGCGGGCATCGGTCAGGGCCATGCCGCAGCGCTCATCGGAAAGGACGTTCATGCGTAGTCATTATTGCGGGGCGCTGCGGGCGGCCCAGGAAGGTGAAACGGTCACGCTCTGCGGCTGGGTTCAGCGGCGCCGGGATCACGGCGGCGTCATCTTCCTCGACGTCCGGGATCGCACCGGCTTCGTGCAGGTGGTCTTTGACCCGGACACGGAGGAGAGCTTCGCCCTCGCTGACCGCATGCGTAGTGAGTACGTCATTCAGCTGTCGGGCCGGGTGCGGATGCGCCCCGAGGGGACGCGGAACCCCGATATGCCGACGGGCGATGTGGAGGTGCTGGGCAAAACCCTGACGCTCCTCAATAGCTCGGTGACCCCACCCTTTGTGCTTGACGAATATTCTGACGCGGGGGAAGACGTCCGGCTCCGCTATCGCTACCTCGATCTACGTCGTCCGGAAATGCAGGCGCGCCTGGCCCTTCGTTCGAAGATCAGCCGGGTGATTCGCAACACCCTGGAAGAGGCGGGGTGCATCGATGTGGAAACCCCGATCCTCACCCGAGCCACGCCGGAAGGTGCCCGGGATTACCTGGTGCCTAGTCGCACCCACCCCGGGGAGTTTTTCGCCCTGCCCCAGTCGCCCCAGCTCTTCAAGCAGCTGCTGATGATCTCTGGGCTTGACCGCTACTATCAGATTGCTAAGTGCTTCCGGGATGAAGATCTCCGCGCCGATCGCCAGCCCGAGTTCACCCAGGTGGATATCGAGCTGTCCTTTGCCGATGAAGAGACGGTGATGGCCCTAGGGGAAACCTTGGTGAAGCGCCTCTTCAAAGAAGTACTCGGGGAAAGCCTGCCCGCTTTCCCGCGCATGACCTGGCATGAAGCCATGCGTCGCTATGGCTCGGATAAGCCCGATCTGCGCAATCCCCTGGAGCTCGTGGATGTCGCCGATCTTATGGCCGAGGTGGACTTCAAGGTGTTCTCCGGCCCGGCGAAGGATCCGGTTGGCCGCGTGGCGGCGCTTCGGGCCCCCGGAGGTGGGGCGCTATCCCGGAAGGTCATCGACGATTACACCCGCTTTGTGGGCATTTACGGCGCTAAGGGCCTGGCCTATATCAAGGTAAATTCGCGCGCTGACGGTCTCGAGGGGCTCCAATCCCCGATTATCAAGTTCCTGCCGGAAGCGGTGGTGCATGCGGTGCTGGACCGCGTGGGCGCGGAGGACGGCGATCTGGTCTTCTTTGGCGCCGATCAAGCCCGGGTGGTGAACGAATCCCTCGGCGCTCTGCGCCTTAAGCTGGGCCAGGATTTAAATTTGGTGGACGACAGGGCCTGGGCCCCCCTTTGGGTGGTGGCCTTCCCCATGTTCGAAAAGGATCGCAGCGGCGCCTTTACGCCCTTGCACCATCCCTTTACGTCCCCGGAGGGCGCCCCCGATAGCCTGAAAGCCGATCCCGGCGCAGCGCTGTCCCGGGCCTATGATTTAGTGCTGAACGGCTACGAGCTTGGGGGTGGCAGCATCCGTATCCACGACCTCGCCATGCAGCGAGCCGTCCTGGAAATTTTGGGGCTGGACGAGGAGGAGGCTCAGGCGCGCTTTGGCTTCTTCCTCGATGCCCTGGCCTATGGGGCACCGCCCCACGGGGGCATTGCCTTCGGCCTCGATCGCATCGTCATGCTGATGTCGGGCACCAGCGCCATCCGGGACGTCATCGCTTTCCCGAAAACTCAAACGGCAGCCTGCCTCATGACCGCGGCCCCGAGTACGGTGGACCTGGCCCAGCTCCAGGAGCTGTCCCTGCGGTCCACGGCGGCGCCTCGGCAGGCCGCGGAGCAACCCAACCCCCTTTCCGTCGATAACGCCTAGGCAGGAGAACAAACGCCATGGCAGGACATAGCAAATGGGCAAACATCAAGCATAAGAAAGCGGCCCAGGACGCTAAGCGTGGCAAGCTTTGGACCAAGCTGATCCGGGAGATCACCGTAGCTGCGCGAGTTGGCGGCGGGGGCGATCCGGCAGATAATCCCCGCATGGACAAGGGCTTTGGCGCCAACATGCCGAAGGACACCATCGAGCGGGCCATCGCCCGGGGGATCGGTGCAAGCGACGGCGATCAGGTCGAGGAACTTACCTACGAGGGCTACGGCCCCGGCGGCGTGGCGATTCTCGTGGAAGCCATGACCGACAACCGAAACCGCACCGTGGCGGAAGTTCGCCATGCCTTTACGAAGCACGGGGGTAATCTGGGCACGGACGGCTCCGTGGCCTACCTCTTTAAGAAGCTTGGCGTGATTAGCTTTGCGCCGGGCGCGGAGGAGGACCCGCTGCTGGAGTGCGCGCTGGAGGCTGGAGCCGAGGACGTGCGCAGTAACGAAGACGGCTCCTTTGACGTGATTACGGCCCCGGAGCACTTTGGCGCAGTGATGGATGCGCTGGCGTCGGCGGCGCTTGAGCCCGCGAATGCCGAGGTGGCCATGATTCCGGACACCTACAGCGAGCTTGATGAGGAGACGTCCCTCACCGTTATGAAGATCATCGATCAGCTCGAGGATCTCGACGATGTGCAAAACGTTTATACCAACGCCAGCTTCGACGACGCGGTCTACGGCTAGGCGGCGCGCGCCGTGATTCGCATCCTCGGGGTCGATCCCGGTTCGCGAATCACGGGCTATGGCGTCATCACGGTGGAGGGGAACCACCACCGCTACGTGGCCAGCGGCTGCATCCGGGCGGGCGCGGGCCCCCTTCCGGAACGGTTGGGCCGGATTCATGCAGGGCTTCGGGAGCTCATCGAAACGCACCGCCCCGATGAGGTCGCCGTCGAGAAGGTCTTTGTTTATCGAAGCGCCGAATCGGCCTTAAAGCTGGGCCATGCCCGGGGCGCGGTGATGCTCACGGCGGTGATGGCGGGGCTGCCCCTGGCCGAATATGCGGCGCCCAAGGTGAAGCAGGCCGTGACCGGTTCGGGCCGGGCTGATAAGGCCCAGGTGGCGCAGATGGTCACCACCTTGCTTGCGCTCAGCGCGACCCCACAGGCCGACGCCGCGGACGCCCTGGCCCTTGCCCTTTGCCATGCCCATAGCCGGAGCCTCCTCGCCGGGGCGGATGCCGTGGGCTTTCGTCGAAGCCGACTTCGCTAGGAGCCCCCATGATTGGAAGACTCCGAGGCCTTGTCCTCGAAAAGCGCCCTCCCCAACTCCTGTTGGACGTGGGGGGGGTGGGCTACGAATTGGAGGCGCCCTTGTCGGCGTTCTTTGACCTGCCTCGGGCCGATACCCCGGTTTCCCTCTTTACCCACCTCGTGGTGCGGGAAGATGCGCAGCTTTTATATGGCTTTCGAAGCCGCCCGGAGCGTGAGCTCTTTCGAGCCCTCATTCGCGTCAACGGCGTAGGCCCGAAGCTGGCCCTGGCCCTGCTCTCGGGCATCGACGCCCCGGAGCTGGTGCGCTGTATCCAGGAGGGGGATGTCACCTCCCTTACGCGGCTTCCCGGGGTCGGGAAGAAAACCGCCGAGCGTCTCATCATCGAGATGCGGGATCGCATTGCGGAAGCCTTCGGGGAAGCGCTGCCGCCGGAGCTGGCCCGGCCCTCGGCGGTGGCGACGCCGGCCCCGGAGGCGAATCTTCGGGACGAAGCGGAGGGAGCGCTCATCGCCCTGGGCTATAAGCCCGCGGAAGCCAGCCGCGCCGTGGCGGCGGTCACCGAGGACGTGCCCCTCGAGGAGCTCATTCGCCAGGCTCTGAAGGGCATGGTGAGCCGCTAGGCTCGAGCGCCTTAAGGGGCGCCATGGGCAGGGGCGCTAGCGCCGCGCTATGATCGTTCTTTCAGCACGCCGGGGGCCGGGGATCGTTCATGATTGAGCAAGATCGCATCATCACCGCCGATGCGGCCCCGCAGGAGCAGGCCTTCGATCGCGCCCTGCGGCCCGTGCGCCTGGCCGAGTACGTGGGCCAGCCTGCGGTTAAAGAGCAGCTTGAGATCTTTATTTCGGCGGCTAAGGGACGGGGTGAACCCCTCGACCACACGCTGATCTTTGGCCCCCCGGGGCTGGGGAAAACCACCCTTGCGCACATCATCGCCCAGGAAATGCAGGTCTCCCTGAAATCCACCTCGGGCCCCGTGCTGGAAAAGGCCGGGGATTTAGCGGCGCTGCTCACGAACCTTGAGCCCGGGGATGTGCTCTTCGTCGATGAAATTCATCGCCTGTCTCCCGTGGTGGAGGAAATCCTCTATCCCGCCATGGAGGACTATCAGCTCGACATCATGATCGGGGAGGGGCCCGCGGCTCGCTCCATCAAGCTGGATTTGCCCCAGTTCACCCTCGTGGGTGCGACCACCCGCGCCGGGCTCCTGACCTCGCCGCTCCGGGATCGCTTCGGCATTGTGCAGCGCCTCGAATTTTACAGCGTCGAGGACCTCACGCAGATCGTGCTCCGCTCCGGGCGCAAGCTCTCCATGACCATGGATGAGGCCGGCGCCCGGGAGGTCGCCCGGCGGGCCCGGGGCACGCCCCGGATTGCCAATCGCTTGCTGCGCCGGGTGCGGGATTTCGCCGAGGTGCGGGCCGAGGGGGAGGTTGACCAAGCCATCGCCGATCACGCGCTCAATCTGTTGAAGGTCGATGAGCATGGCTTCGATGTTATGGACCGGCGCCTCTTGCTCATGCTCATGGATAAGTTCGACGGGGGCCCCGTGGGGGTCGATAGCCTTGCCGCTGCGATCAGCGAAGAGCGGGACACCATTGAGGATGTGATCGAGCCCTACCTCATTCAGCAGGGCTTTCTCCTTCGCACGCCCCGCGGGCGCATGGCGACGCGCCATGCCTACCTTCATTTTGGCCTGACACCCCCGGAGCGGGTGGCCCAGCAGGCGCTGTCTTTGGATGAGGGGCCCGAGCCCCCGGCCCCGGAGGGCACTCATGACTGAATCCCTATCCATCTGGACCCTTATGAGCGAGGCCACGCTCCTGGTGCAGGGGGTGATGCTGATCCTGGTACTGGCTTCCCTAGTGTCCTGGGTCATGATCGTGCAGCGCTTTCAGCTGATCACGGCGGCTCGCCGAGAACTCGACGCCTTTGAGGAAGACTTTTGGTCCGGCACGGACCTTCGGGAGATTTACCGGGAGGTCACGGAGCGGGAAGACGGCGCCGTGGCGCCCGGGGCGGAGCAGATCTTTGTCGCAGGCTTTCGGGAGTTTTCTCGCCTGGGCGGCGCCTCTGCGGACCCGGAAGATGTGCTTCAAGGGGTGCAGCGGGCCATGCGCGTGGCCTTAAGCCGGGAAGAGGAACGGCTGGCCCAAAACCTCCCCTTTTTGGCCACCGTGGGCTCCACCAGTCCCTACGTCGGCCTCTTCGGCACGGTCTGGGGGATCATGAATTCCTTTCGCCAGCTGGCTACGGTGAACCAGGCCTCCCTGGCCACGGTCGCGCCGGGGATTTCCGAAGCCCTGATCGCGACGGCCATGGGCCTCTTTGCCGCCATTCCCGCGGTGGTGGCCTACAACCGCTTCTCCACCGCGGTGGACGGGCTCATGGGGCGCTACGACACCTTTGCCGATGAGTTCGCCAGCATTCTCTACCGTTCGATGTTGAGCGGGCGCCGCGGAGCGGGAGCCAGCTAGTGCGCCGCGATCGACCCCGGCGTCGCCCCGTCAGCGAGATCAACGTCGTTCCCTACATCGACGTCATGCTGGTGCTGCTGGTGATTTTTATGGCCACCGCTCCCCTGCTCATGCAAGGCGTGGAAGTGGCCTTGCCCGCGGCGGATAACGCGCCTTTGAAGAAGGCGGAGGAATCGGACCCCCTGGTGGTGACCATCGATGCAGAGGGCCAGCTCTGGTTGAACCTCGGTATGCCGACGGCGGGGGAGGGCCCGGGGCGCGGCGCTACCCGCGTGTCCCTGGGGAATCTGGCGGATCAGGCGACGAAGATTTTGAACACCCGCCCCACCATCCCCGTGTTTGTGCGCGGGGATGCAGCGGTGGCCTACGGCGCGGTGATTGAGGTCATGAGCGTCCTGCAAAAGGCGGGGGTCCGGGGCGTGGGCCTGGTTACCGAACCGCCGGAGCTTGGCTCCGCCGGCGGGCGCTGATGGCGGGGCTTCGTGCCTATCTTTGGCCCCTGGCCTGGGCCCTGCTATTCCACGCCGTGGCCCTGGGGCTGTTCTCCGCTAATTGGTCCTCGCCGCCGGCGCTTAGGCAAAGCAGTACGGCCGAGCCCATGATGGCCGAGCTCCTCACGCTGGTGGCGCCGGCCCCGAAGGCCGCCCCCAAGCCTAAGGCCAAGCCGCGTCCCGCCCCCAAGGCGAAGCCAAAGACCCAGAAGAAGGCGCCGCCCGCGCCCCTGGCGGAGGCTCCGGCGCCCGCCCGGCCCGAGAAGGCGGCTCCGGAACGTAACGCGCCGCCCGCAGCGCCAGAACCGGAGAAGCCCAGTCTTCAGGAGGTTCTGGGGACGGATTTTGAGGACGCCTTGGCGGCGGAAGCCTCCTCCGATGCCAGCGATCGTCCCGAGGCCGTAGGCAGCTACGAGGCTGACCTCATGGCGCGCATCGTTTCCCAATGGTCCCGGCCGCCAAGTGCGCGCAATGGCATGAGCTGCGACCTACGCTTGGCTCTGGTTCCCACGGGGGAGCTGGTGAGTGTTACCTTGGTGCGGTCGAGCGGGAATGCGGCGTTTGATCGCTCCGCGGAGCTGGCCGTGCGCCGCGCCGCGCCTTTCCAGGTCCCGGAGGACCCGGCGGTGTTTGATGCCTATTTTCGCTCCGTAACTGTGACCTTCTCTCCCAACGATTTGAGGTACTGATGGTGCTGGTCTTTTCGGGACGACGTCCCCTCTCCCTGCTACTTCTCTGGATCGCCCTAGCGCTGGGCGCCTCGGCCCGGGGAGAGCTGGCTATTGAAATCACCCAGGGTGTGGACGCCCCCGTGCCCATAGCGGTGGTGCCCTTTGCCTGGCAGGCGCGGGGCCGGCCCCCGGAGGATTTGGGCAAGATCATTCGCTTTGACCTCGCCCGTAGTGGCCAATTTGCCATGACCGCCCCGGAGGACATGCTCAGCCTTCCGAGCCGTCCGGAAGAGCTCTATGTGCGGGATTGGCGGGTGCAGGGCATTGCTTACGTCCTGCTCGGATCGGTCCGATCCACGGAGTCCGGGGTGGAGGCGCGCTATGCGCTCTTTGACGTGTTCGCCGAGCGCCTGCTGTTTGACGAAACCCTCGAGGCCCCGCCGGGGCAACTTCGTGCGCTAGCCCATCGCATCAGCGATCGAGCCTATGAGCAGCTCACCGGGATCCCCGGCGCCTTCTCTACCCGCCTGCTGTACGTAGTCGCACAAAACATTGCCACGGAAGCGGAGACCTTTCGCCTAGAAATGGCCGATGCGGACGGTGCTAACGCCCAAACGCTGCTGAAATCTCGGGAGCCCATCCTGTCCGCCAGTTGGTCCCCTGACGGTCAGACAGTGGTGTATGTGTCCTTTGAAACGGGGAAGCCCGCGATCTACCTTCAGGAGATCGCGACCGGGCGCAGGGAGAAGCTAACGGATTTCGAAGGGCTGAACGGTTCGCCGGTTTTTTCCCCCGATGGCAAACAGTTAGCGCTGGTGCTGTCGGCGGGGGGAAACCCGGATATCTTCGTGCTCGATCTCGAGACTCGCAAATTGCGCCAGCTCACCCGCCATTTTGCGATTGATACGGAGCCGAGCTGGACCGCTGATGGCGAGGCGGTGATTTTTACCTCGAATCGGGGGGGCGGGCCCCAGATCTATAAGATGAACGTCCGCTCCCGGGCCATTGAGCGGCTCACCTTCGTAGGGGATTACAACGCTCGGGCCCGCATGCTCGCCGACGGTCGCTATTTGATCTTCGTCCATCGCCAGGACGGGATCTTCCACATCGCTACCCAGGACCTCGAACGGGGCACGGTGCAGATCCTAACGGAAACAAGCCTTGACGAGTCCCCGAGCGTGGCGCCCAATGGTTCCATGGCGATTTACGCGACCCGGAGCAATGGGCGCGGTATACTCGCGGTGGTTTCGATTGATGGCAGAGTGAAGTATCGTCTACCGTCAACGGAGGGGGATGTGCGCGAACCGGCCTGGTCCCCGTTCCTGTAAGCCAAATTCTTTTGCTGGGACAACACCTTAGGAGCCCGTCATGAATCGTATGTCCTTGCGGACCCTTTTCCTCAGCCTGCTCGCGGCCCTGGTGCTGGCGGGATGCCAAAGCACGGGGGACGCGGAAGTGGCCCCGGAACCGGAGGTGCAGGAAGCACCGGCGGAAGCCGCGCCCGCTGCGCCGCCCATGGTGACCCCGGCGCCGCGCCCGGTGACCAACGAAGAAGGGTTTCCCCTGGACGCCTCGGGCCGGCCCATTGGCTACGTGTTCTACTTCGAATTCGATCGCACGGAGCTTAAGCCCCGGGCCCGCGCGCTCCTCGCCGAGCACGCCGAGTATCTGAAGGAGAACGGTAGCGTTCGCATCACCATTCAGGGTCACGCCGACGAGCGCGGCACCCGGGAATACAACCTCGCCCTCGGGGAGCGCCGGGCTTCGGCGGTCCGGGACTATCTCCAGTCCATGGGCGTAGCCAGCAGCCAGCTCCGCATCGTGAGCTACGGGGAAGAGCGCCCCGTGGATCCCCGCTCCACCGAGTCCGCCTGGTCGAAAAATCGCCGCGTGGAGCTCGCGTACTAAGCGATGAACACC
>RGAU01000057.1 GCA_009919975.1 Gammaproteobacteria bacterium | reverse complement strand
CTCACGCAAACCCGGCGCCATGCCTATCTCGTCTCCCTCGTGGGGATCAAGCACGTCGTGCTGGCCATCAACAAAATGGATTTGATGGGCTACGACCAAGCCACGGCGGAGGCCATCGAGGCGGAGTTCCGCGCCTTCGCCGAGCCCCTGGGCTTCGCCAGCATCTCCGCCATTCCCGTCAGCGCTCTGAAGGGGGACAACATCACGGAGCGCAGCGCCGCCATGACCTGGTACCGGGGCCCCACGCTCCTCGATCCAGCTAGTGAACCGGCCGAACTCGGACTTCCGGGGCTTCTCCGGCACCCTCGCCCGGGGGCGCCTGGCCGTGGGGGATACGCTTCGGGTGACCGCCTCGGGACAAACGGCCGAGGTGAGCCGCATCGTCACCTTCGATGGCGACCTTCCCGAACTGACCGCCGGGGGTGCGGCTACCCTGACGCTCAACAAGGAAATCGACGCCTCCCGGGGGGACGTGCTCACCGCCGCCGCCAGCCCCGTGGAGATGACCGATCAGTTCGAGGCCACGGTGGTGTGGCTCCACGAAGAACCCGGGTTGCCCGGACGCAGCTACGATTTGAAGCTCGCAACCCAGGACAGCCGAGCCACCCTCTCGCGTATCAAGCACCAAATCGATGTGAACACCCTGGAGCATCACGCGGCGCGCACCCTCGAACTCAATGACATCGCTCGCTGCCAGATCTCCCTAAGCCGCCCCGTGAGCTTTGCCGCCTACGAGGCCGCGCCCACCCTGGGCAGCTTCATCCTCATCGACCGCTTCACCCACGCCACGGTCGCCGCGGGCATGATTCATCACAGCCTACGCCGGGCGCAGAACGTCCATCGCCAAGCGTTGGCCATCGACCGGGAAGCGCGGGAGCGGCAAAACGGCCACCGAGGCAAGGTGCTGTGGTTTACGGGGCTCTCGGGCTCCGGGAAATCGACGCTGGCGAACGCCCTGGAGGTCGCCCTCCACGAGCGGGGCATTCGAACCTACCTCTTAGACGGCGACAACATTCGCCAGGGCCTGAACCAGGACCTTGGCTTTACCGATAGCGATCGAGTGGAAAACATCCGCCGCATTGCTGAGGTGGCCCGGCTCATGATGGATGCGGGGGTCGTGGTCATGACCGCCTTTATCTCCCCCTTTCAGCGGGAGCGAGCCATGGCCCGGGAGCGGGTTGGGGAGGACGACTTCCTCGAGATCTACGTGAACACGTCCCTCGAGGACTGTGAGAAGCGGGATGTGAAGGGTCTCTACGGAAAAGCCCGACGCGGAGAGATCCCCAACATGACCGGCATTAACAGCCCCTACGAACCGCCGGAGGCGCCAGACTTCGTCGCCGACGCGGGGCAGGAAAGCCTAGAGGTCCTCGTCGAAAAGCTCCTTCCGGTGGTGCTCGCAGCGGTGGAAGAGACCGGCAGGGAGGACTGATCCGAAGGCGGGCGCGCGTGCTAGCATCGCCGCCCGCAAGAGGAGAAGGTCATGGTCGAAGGCCCCGTGGTGGCCGGCGTCGCCGTTCTGCCCCTGTTTTGGTACGCCCTGGTGATGGGCATCACGCCGGGGCCCAACAATTTAATGCTGGCAGCCTCAGGCATGAACTTCGGCCTGCGCCGCTCCCTGCCCCACATTCTCGGCGTGCTGCTGGGCTTTACCACCCTAGCCACGGTGGCCGCCCTAGGGCTCGGGGCGCTCTATCTCGCAGCGCCCAAGCTTCAGCTCGTGAGCCGCTACCTCGGCGCCGCGTTCCTACTCTACTTTGCCTGGCGCCTCGCCCAGGCCGGGCGAACGGAAACGGCATCGCCTAGCGCTCCGTTTCGCTTTCACGAAGCCGCCCTGTTCCAGCTGATCAATCCCAAGGGCTGGCTTTACGCCATTAGCTCCGCCTCGGCCTTCCTCTCTTCGGAAGGGCTTGGAGCCGTTGCCGTGCTCACCGTCACCGCTGCGATCGTTACCGTGATCTCAACCCTTACCTGGACCTGCTTCGGCACCGTCCTTGCGCGGCTGGTCACCTCTCCGGCGCGGCGGCAACGGGTGAACTGGCTCTTCGCGGCCTCGCTGGTCGCCCTCATTCCCCTGATTGTGGGAGACCCGGCCTAAAATGGATTCCCTCACCCAAGCGGCCCTTGGCGCCGCCGTGGGCGAGGCGGTACTGGGCCGCCGCCTGCCCGGGCTCCGGGCCGTGGCCCTCGGCGCGGCCCTCGGGACCCTGCCGGACCTCGACGTCCTTATTCCCTACGGGAATGCGGTGGACGACTTCACCAAGCACCGAGGCTTCAGCCACAGCTTTCTCGTGCTGATGCTCCTTGCGCCGATCCTGGCCTGGCCCCTTTGGCGATGGCTGGGGCCGGCGGTGAGCTACGGACGAAGCTGGGCTTTCTGCACCCTTGCGCTGGTCACCCATCCCCTGCTCGATGGCTTCACCGTTTACGGCACCCAATGGTTTTGGCCAAGCACCCGGGCCCCCGTATCTCTGTCATCGATCTTTATCGTCGACCCCGCCTACACCCTGCCCCTCCTCCTGGGCCTTGGGGGGACGCTATGGCTGCGGCGGCGGGACGCCTCTAGAGCGGCATGGCCCAACGCCCTGGGGCTCGCCCTCGCGACCCTTTATCTAGGGGCATCGCTCGGGGCCAAAGCGGTGATCGAAGCTCGGGTGGAACGAACGCTGGCCCTCCCGGCGGGGGCCTCCGAGGGCACGGTCCTCACCACGCCCGCGCCCCTCAGCATTTTGCTGTGGCGCATCGTCGTGGTGGACGGGGACAGCTATCAGGAAGGCTACAGCAGTTTGTTCGATCCCCCTGGCGCCCTACGCTTCCAGCGCTATGACAGCGCGGCGCCGCCCCTGTGGCTGGCAGCGCATCCGGACTTTCAGCGTCTGAGCTGGTTTACCCACGGCTTCTACGGCTTAAAGGCCCTGCCCGAGGGTGCCTATGAGGTCACCGATCTCCGCATGGGGGCGGAGCCCGATTACATTTTCCGTTTCCGCTTTGATCCCCCGGAAGGGCCAAGCCTTCAGGCACCGCGGCCAAGCGCGATCCCCGGCAGCACCCCTCGCAGCGAAGCCCTGGGCCCCTTGCTGAGGCGTATTACGGACCCCGACGCGCTAGAAGCCTTTCGCCCCCCCAGCGCCTAACCCCCGGCGCGCTTTACGCTGAAGCCTTCCCCTTCGAGAAGGGCACAGGCGGCATCACGCTGCTCACCCTGGAGCTCAATCACCCCATCTTTGATAGCGCCGCCGACGCCGCAGCGTTTTTTCAGCTTTTGTGCCAGCGTCTTCAGCGCGTCCGGCGGGAGCGCCAAACCCGTAATCACCGTGACCCCGGCCCCCTTCCGTCCCTTCGTTTCCCGCCCCACGCGAACCACGCCCTGCTTGGGCGCCGTCGGGGCGGAAGCAGGGGGGTTGGCACACACGCACTCGGCCAGCAGCCGCAGGCAGCCGGGGCACCGCGCTGCCGGATCGGTGCTATAGACCCGGGTACTGCCGCTGCGCTTAGCCATGATGGTCCGTCCAGTCGATGGGCGACCGCCCTTGGGCCACCAGGTAGGCGTTGGCCTGGGAAAAGGGCCGGGAGCCGAAGAAACCGCGATGCGCACTCAGGGGCGAGGGGTGGGGTGCGCTGAAGACCGCGTGACGCTGCCGGTCAATCTGCGCCCCCTTCCGCTGCGCATAGCTGCCCCAGAGCAGGAACGCGATGTGCTCGTAGCGCTCGGAGAGATGGGCGACAACCGCGTCCGTGACCGTCTCCCAGCCCAGCTTCTGATGGGCGCCGGGGGCGCCCTGCTCCACGGTCAGCACAGCATTCAGCAGCAACACCCCCTGCCGAGCCCAGCCCCTGAGATCACCGTCGCGAAAAGTGTCCGGGGGCAGCGCAAGGTCCGTGATGAGCTCCTTATGGATATTTTGCAGAGACGGCGGCACGGGGACCCCAGGGGCGACGGAGAAGGCCAGGCCATGGGCCTGCCCCGGCCCGTGATAGGGATCCTGCCCCACAATCACGACCCGAACCTGCTCCGGGGGCGCCGCATCCAGTGCGGCGAAAATATCTTTCCCCGGGGGGTAAACGGGGATCCCCGCAGCCTTGCGCTTGCGCAGATGGGCGGCGAGGGCCTGGAGCTCCGGGCTTCGCAGCACGGGCTCGAGCACCGTGGCCCAGGGGGCGCTCAGGCGCACGGGGCGCGCGGTCACGGCCGCTCGGGCCAGGGCTCCAGCCCGTGTTCCGTCAGCCATTGATCGGTCAGGGCCCAAAGCTGATCGGCGACCTCCGGGGACCCCGCTTCCTTGGAGCAGGCCACGGGCCGGCAATGGGAAAGGTAGGCGCCACCGAGGTCGCTCGCCGGGCGATGCACGGCGGCCACGGCGGTGGTGGCCGCGCCCTGAGCCGGAGACTTCGTAAAGGGCTGAGCGAGACGCACGAGCCAGCGCAGCACGGGAGCATCCCGGCCGATTTCCGTGGTGACTAGGGCCCCGGGGTGGAGGGCGCAGGCCATGATCCCCGCACCGCCATAGCGGCGCTGCAGGGCCTTCGCCATGAGCACATTGGCCAACTTCGCTTGCCCGTAGGCGACCAGCCCCTTGAACTGGGAGGGCTTTAGGGGAAAGCGCGCGAAATCGAGCTTCGCCGGCGTGCGATGGGATTCGCTGGATACCCAGATAATGCGCGCCCCCGGGGCCGCGAGCAGCTTCGGCATGAGCAAGCGCAGCAGCGCGCTGTGGCCAAAGTGGCAGACCCCCACGGTGCTTTCGAGCCCCTCCACTGTTGCCTCGTAGCGGCTGGTGACGAGCCCTGCATTCGCGATAAAGAGATCGCAGCGCGGCGCGGAAAAGGCTTCGACCCCGGCGCGGATGCTGGCCAGCGAGGCCAAATCCAGGGTAAGGCACTCGAGAAGGGCGTCGGGATGGCGCTGGCGAATCCGCTCCGCCGCCGCCGCGAGGGCCTCGGGACGGCGCCCGGCCAGCCATACCCGCGCCCCCGCCCCAGCCAGGGCCTCCGCCGTGGCAAGGCCAATGCCCGCATTGGCGCCCGTAACCAGAGCCTCTAGGCCCCGAAGATCCTCCCCCGCGAGCACCGCGTCTGCCGTGCTTTTGGCATTAAAGCGCGCAAAGGCGGCGTCAGTCATGGGACCTCCTAGGTGGGATCGGGGCCATCTGCGGCCTTAGGCCGCAGGTGGGGGAATAGCAGCACATCCCGAATCGATGGGGCATCGGTCAGCAGCATCACCAGGCGATCAATGCCGATGCCCTCCCCCGCCGTCGGAGGCATGCCGTACTCCAGAGCCGTGATGTAGTCGGCGTCATAGTGCATGGCTTCCTCGTCCCCCTCATCGAGCAGGGCTACCTGGGCCTTGAAGCGCTCCGCCTGATCCTCCGGATCGTTCAGCTCCGAGAAGCCGTTGGCAATCTCCCGACCCATGATGAACAGCTCGAAGCGATCGGTCAGCTCTGGGTTGTCGGCGTTACGCCGCGCCAGGGGCGACACCTCCGTGGGATGCTGGGTGAGGAAGACCGGGTCCGTGATTTTATCTTCCACTTCCGCCTCGAAGAGCTCGAACTGCAGGCGCCCAAGGCCCCAGCTCGAGGCCACCTTCACCCCCTGCCCCCGCAGCCGCGCGGCAAGCGCCGCCGGATCCTGCACCGCCGCCTCCGTGATATCGGTGTAAGCCAGCAGTGCCTCCGGCACGGTCAGGCGCGCAAAGGGCTTAGCAAAGTCTAGTACCGTGCCCTGGTAGGTCACGGTGGTGGAGCCCAGCACCTGCTCACATAGGCCCCGGAGCAGGGTTTCCGTGAGATCCATCAAATCCCGATAGTCCGCGTAGGCCCAATAGAACTCGAGCATGGTGAACTCGGGGTTGTGCTTGGTGGAGAGCCCTTCATTCCGGAAATTCCGGTTAATTTCGAAAACCCGCTCGAAGCCCCCCACGGTGAGGCGCTTGAGGTACAGCTCTGGGGCAATGCGCAGGAACAGCGGCATGTCCAGGGCGTTGTGATGGGTGACGAAGGGCTTGGCCGCGGCGCCTCCGGGAATCACGTGCATCATGGGGGTTTCCACCTCCATGAAGCGTCGCTCCTCGAGGAAGCGGCGCACCGCACTCACCACCTGGGAGCGCACTCGAAAGGTCTCCCGAGACGCTTCGTTCATGATGAGATCAAGATAGCGCCGGCGGTAGCGGAGCTCTGTATCCGCAATGCCGTAGTACTGATCAGGCAGGGGCCTCAGAGCCTTCGTCAGCAGCCGGGCCTCGGTGAGGTTGAGGTAGAGATCACCCTTCCCCGACTTCTCCAGCGTACCCGAGCCGGCGACGATATCGCCGATATCCCACTGAGCCACGGTGTCCCGGAGCCCGTCCTCGGCCCCCTTAGCCAGGTAGAACTGAATGGTTCCGGAGCCTTCCTGCAGGACCAGGAAGGGGCCCCGGCGGTTCATGAGGCGCCCAGCCAGGGTGACCCGAAGCCCCTCCGCCTCGAGCGCCGCCTTCTCCCAATCGCCATAGCGTGCCTGCAGCAGCGCCGCCGTGTGCTCCGTGCCGTCCCCATCGCAGCTGCGCTTGAAATCATTCGGAAAATCCCAGCCCTGGGATCGGAGGCCCTCCAGCTTGCCTCGGCGCCAGGCCATTTGCTCCGCTTCGCTAGACCCCGGGGCCTTACCGTGCTCAGTCATGGTGATTCATCGCTCCTTGGGCGCCAGGCTAGAGCCCGGCCTTCAAGCTGGCTTCAATAAAGGGGTCGAGATCGCCGTCGAGGGTGGCATCGGGATTATTGACCTCGATCCCCGTGCGCAGATCCTTAACGCGATTTTGATCGAGCACATAGGAGCGAATTTGGTGCCCCCAGCCGATATCGGCCTTGCTGTCCTCGACCTGCTGGGCATCGGCCCGGCGCTTTTGCATCTCAAACTCGTAAAGCTTAGCGCGCAGCTGCTTCCACGCCTTATCCCGGTTCTGATGTTGGGAGCGCTCCGATTGGCAGGCCACCACGATGCCCGTGGGACCGTGGGTCAAGCGCACCGCAGAATCGGTGGTGTTGACGTGCTGTCCCCCGGCGCCAGAGGAGCGATAGGTATCGGTGCGCACATCCGCCGGGTTGATTTCAATCTCAATGTCGTCATCGACTTCCGGGGATACAAACACGGAGACGAAGGAAGTGTGGCGTCGAGCTCCAGAATCGAAGGGGGATTTGCGCACCAGGCGGTGAATGCCCGTTTCCGTGCGCATCCAGCCAAAGGCGTAATCGCCGCGGAGCGCGAAGGTCGCCCCCTTGATGCCCGCCACTTCGCCGGCGGACAGCTCAATAAGCTCCGTACTAAACCCGCGACGCTCGGCCCAGCGAAGGTACATGCGCAGGAGCATCTCGGCCCAGTCCTGAGCCTCCGTGCCCCCAGAGCCCGCTTGGATATCCACGTAGCAGTCGGCGCTATCCATGGGCCCGGAGAACATGCGGCGAAATTCAAGCTTCTCTAGGGTGCTGGCCTGCTGAGCAAGCTCGACGCTCACCTCTTCAAGGGTCTCCGCGTCGCTCTCCTCTAAGGCCAGGGCAAAGAGCTCTTCCGCATCGGCCAGGCCCTGGCGCAGGGGCACGAGCACGCCCACGACAGCCTCCAGGCTTGCCCGCTCCTTACCCAGGGCCTGGGCCTTCTCCGGGGATTCCCAGACGCCCGGCTCCGCCAGCTCCCGCTCGACTTCCTCTAGCCGTTCCTGCTGGCTAGCGACGTCAAAGATACCCCCAGAGCGCTTCGCTGCGCTGGCGGAGATCCGCCAGCCGCTCGCGCACGGCGTTGCTATCTTCCATTGTGATCTCCTTTAGGCGCCGAAGCTCTCAACGCGTAGGCGTAGCACCGAACCGCGCACCGCCGGCAGGGCCTCTAGGGCCGCAATGGCGCGGTCGATGGCTGCCTCCTCCGCCGTGCGCGTCAATAAGACGATGGGGACGTAGGTCACGCCGTCGGCCGCCTCGCTATCCTGGGCTTTCTGCGTGAGGGCCTCGATATTAATGCCCTCCGCCGAGAGCAAGGTGGCCACCTGGGCCAGTACCCCGGGGGCATCCTCCGCCCAAATGCGCAGGTACGCGGGGGCCTGGAAGGCAGCGCTGGGAAGGGCCAGGGCCGAGCCCTGCGCCTCCGCCCGGTAGGCCAGGGGCGGCATGGCCCCCAGGGTGCTGCGGGCTAAATCCATAAGGTCGGCCACCACGGCAGACGCCGTCGCGTCGCCACCAGCGCCAGCTCCGACGTAAAGGGTCGGACCCACGGCGTGCCCCCCCACCATCACCGCGTTCTGAACCCCATTTACCTGGGCAAAGAGCGTGCTTTCGGGCACCAGGGCCGGATGAACGCGCAGCTCGAGCCCCGCGGCCCGGCGACGAGCCAAGGCCAGAGGCTTAATGCGATAGCCAAAGGCTTCGGCGTAGCGGAAATCCTCCGGGGTGACGCGGGCAAGCCCTTCGCTAAAGACCTTGGCCGACGCGATGGGCACCCCGAAGGCCATGGACGCCAGGAGGGAAAGCTTATGCGCCGCATCGATGCCTTCCACGTCAAAGGTAGGGTCGGCTTCGGCGTAGCCCAGGGCCTGCGCCTCCTGTAAAACATCTTCGAAGGCGCGGCCAGCGCTGGCCATCTCCGTGAGAATAAAGTTCGACGTCCCGTTAATGATGCCCGCAAGCCATTCAATTCGGTTCCCGGCCAGGCCCTCCCGGAGCGCCTTGATAATTGGAATACCTCCGGCCACGGCCGCTTCAAAGGCGAGGGGCAGGCCCTTCGCCGTTGCCGCCGCAAACAGCGCATCGCCGTACTCTGACAGCAAGGCCTTGTTGGCCGTGACCACAGCCTTGCCTTCGGCGAGGGCGAGCTCCACGAGGGTTTTAGCATCCTCCGTGCCTCCCATGAGCTCCACCACCACATCCACGGCGGGATCCCGGGCCACGGCGAGCACGTCCTGATGGACCGGGATGGCACCGGGGTCGAAGCCCGCCTTCGGGGACCGCATCCCCAGGGCGGTGATTTCCAGGGGCCGGGGCGCCCGGCGGGCAAGGGTATCCCCCTCTTCCCGAAGCAGCCGTACCACGGCCTGCCCCACCGTCCCTAATCCACAAATGCCGATGCGCAAGGGCGTATTCATCACGGAGTGCGTTCCTTAGCCGTCTAGGCCCATTTCCGCCGCGAGGGCATCGGCGGGCAAATAGCCTGGCAGATAGCGGCCATCTTCCAGGAAGAGCGCCGGCGTGCCTCGAACGCCCAGCTGCTGGCCCAGGCGGTACTGATCCGCTACGGGGTTAACGCAGCGCTTCGGCTCCACGGGCTCTCCAGCTTTGAGGCGGGTAAGGGCAGCCCGGGGATCGCTCGCGCACCAAGCGGAAACAATCTTATCGAAGGCATTTGAACCCACCCCCGCCCGGGGGAAGGCGAGGTAGCGCACCTCAATGCCCATGCGGTTCAGCGCGGGCACCTCCTGGTGCAGCTTTTGGCAAAAGCCGCAGTCGACGTCCGTGAAGACGTTGACCACCCCAAGGCGCTCCCCCTTCGCCGGGAAGATGATCATGTCGTCCTCGGGCACGGCCTCAAGCAGACTCAGACGCCGTACGGAGCGCACGTCCTCAGAACGGTTGCGCAGGCCCGAGGCGCTAATCTCGTAGAGATCTCCGGCCAAAAGATGCTGCCCGTCTTCCGTGGCATAGAGGATGGTGCCGTCGTCCAGCGCCACGGCATAAAGCCCAGCCACGGGGGCCGGCGCGATGGACAAAATGGGCAGCCCGGGACGAGCCGAATCCAACCGGGCATAAATTTCTGCCGCTGCGGGGCCCGTTAAGCTGGCCTCGCCCCGAGCCCCGAGCGCAGTGAGCAACACCAGCACAGCCCCAGCGAGAGTGCGCGCTCCCGGCGGCGAGTTCAGAAAGTCTTCTTTGCCTAGCCCCGGGGATGGTGCTCGGCATGGAGGGCCTGCAGCCGGGCCCGAGCCACGTGGGTGTAAATCTGCGTGGTCGACAGATCCGCGTGCCCCAAGAGCAGCTGTACCACGCGTAGATCGGCGCCGTGGTTCAACAGGTGCGTGGCAAAGGCGTGGCGCAGGGTGTGAGGCGACAGGGGCCGCTGCAGGCCTATTTCCTGCCCATAGCGCTTGATGCGGTGCCAGAAAGTTTGCCGGGTCATGGGCCGGCCCTGCTGGCTTGGAAAAAGCACGGAACCCTGGGCCAGGGCGGGCCAGTGGGCGCTCCCCTCCTCGACCCAGCGCCGGATCCACTGATGCGCCTCCTCTCCGAGGGGGACGAGGCGCTCCTTTTGCCCCTTCCCAAGCACCCGAAGCGCTCCCTGCCGGAGATTCACCATGGCCGGCGTTAGGGAGACGAGCTCGGACACGCGCAGGCCGCAGGCATACAGCACTTCCAACATAGTGCGATCCCGCAGGCCCAGCAGGGTGCTGACATCCGGGGCGGCAAGGAGCGCCTCCACCTCCGCCTCGGACAGGCTCCCGGGCAGGGGCCGGCCTAGGCGGGGGCTGGCCAGCTCCCGGGTGGGGTCATCGTCCCGAAGCCCGCGCTCCACCTGCCAGCGGAAAAAGGCCCGAAGGGCCGATAGGAGGCGCGCGGTGGAGCGCGGCTTATAGCCCTGTTCAAAACGGACCGCGAGGTAGGCAAAGAGGCTAGCGCGTTCGATCCGGGGCAGCGATTGGTCGGGGCCCAGCCAACGCTGCACCGTTAAGAGATCGGACCGGTAGGCGTTGCGCGTATGTTCGGATAGACCTCGCTGAAGCCATAGGTCATGCAGGAACGCATCGATACGTTCCCCATCCGGCTCGCTGGCAAGATCGTGGCTTCCCATGGCCTCACTGTACCCCCGCCGCAAAGCCGCGCGCCATACCGGACCCCGAGGCGCGACCATCGCACCAAAAAAGAGCACTTTCCCCGCCGATTCCCGGGGAAATCCTGGCACGCTCCGTGCTTTATATATCGTGCTGGCCTAGGTCAGCGGGTACGCAGGCCGTCTCTCCCCTGATCGTACCCGTCGGTCCACCGCGGCGTTTACGCGCTCCCCCTCCCCTAGCGGCCGCGGTGGGCCGGCCCCTTAACTTCCAGGCAAAAAAAACGCCCAGCCGAAGCTGGGCGTTTTTTTCTGCGTCCCGAAGGCGCGCAACGCTCGAAGGCTTATTCCTCGGCGGCGGCCTCTTCCCCAGCCGCTTCCGGCGCCTCCACCACGGGGGCCACGATGTCGACGCTGGTGTCGCGCTGACCCTTCGTGTTGGCCCCAAGCTTCTCGCGGATCCGGGCGGACCGCCCAGAGCGCTCGCGGAGGTAATACAGCTTGGCCTGGCGCACGTCGCCGCGGCGCTTCACCGTGATGCTGTCGATCATGGGGCTGAAGGCCTGGAAGGTACGCTCCACGCCGACGCCGTGGGAGATCTTCCGCAGCGTGAAGGCGGAGTTGAGGCCGCGGCTACGCACGCCAATGACCACGCCTTCGAAGGCCTGGAGACGCTCCCGGTTCCCTTCCTTCACCTTCACCTGCACGACCAGCGTATCGCCGGGCCCGAAATCCGGGAGCTCGCGCTGGATCTGCTCTTCCTCAAGGGCCGAGATAATCCGATTCTTACTCATGACTGCCGTCTCCGCTGCCACCATTGCGCTTCTCAGCGCGCTGTTGTTGTTCCTGCCATCGTGCCCAAAGATCGGGTCGCTGGCGCTGGGTTACCGCTTCCGCTTGGGCCTGTCGCCAAGCGGCGATGGCACCGTGATCGCCGCTGAGCAGCACCTCCGGTACCCGCTGCCCGTCGATCTCCTCGGGGCGCGTATAATGCGGGAAATCGAGCAAACCCGCACTGAAAGATTCTGCCTCGGCGGAGCCTTCGTCTCCGAGAACCCCCGGCCGCAGCCGGGCCACCGCATCGAGCACCACCAAGGCGGGTAATTCCCCACCGGACAGCACGTAATCCCCGAGGGACCACTGCTCATCGACATCTCGATCGATGAGCCGCTGATCGATGCCTTCGTAGCGCCCGGCGAGCAAGATCACCTGCCCCTGGGCTGCACAGGCCTCCGCCTTCTGCTGGACGAAGGGCGTGCCCTGGGGCGATAGGTAAATGACCTTCGCCTTGGGGCAACGTCGCCGCGCCTCCTGCAAGGCCGCCCGCAGGGGCCC
>RGAU01000056.1 GCA_009919975.1 Gammaproteobacteria bacterium | reverse complement strand
GGGAGCGCGAGGTCCCCCGCGGTCCAGAGGGAGTCAAAGCCTAGCTCCTCGGCCAACTGCGCGAGACCGACGGCAACCTCCGGGTCGGCGGCGGCACCCTGATTAATGCCGTAGAGACCAAAATGCATGGCTAAGTCCTCCCCCCAGCCTTGCCCGCACCGCGCCCCCTCTCGGTTCTTGGGGACCGCCAGCGCACGTGTTATCTTAGCTTGACACTTTTTCCTGTCCGAGAATATCCCATGTCCGTGCAGGCCATCTCCGATCCCATCGTGTCCTCTGAGGCCGACCCCCTCATCCTGGTGGACGAGAACGACGAGGCCCAGGGCGTACTCGATAAGGCCGCCTGCCACGATGGGGATGGCCTTTTACACCGAGCGTTTTCGGTCTTTATCTTCAATGAGCATGGGGAAGTGCTGCTGCAGCGGCGGGCGGAAGGCAAGCGCCTCTGGCCCGGCTATTGGTCCAACAGCTGCTGCAGCCATCCCCGGGCTGGGGAGTCCGTTGAAGAAGCGGCGCAGCGGCGCACGGCTCAGGAGCTGGGCCTCAACTGTGTGCTCACGCCGCTCTACGCCTTCACCTACCACGCTTGGTTCCAGGACCTCGGCGCGGAGTGGGAGCACTGCCACGTGTTCGTGGGCCAGCTCACGACGCCCCGGCCCCGGGTGAATCGCCACGAAATCAGCGCCTGGCGCTGGATCGCACCGGAAACGCTCACGCTGGAATTGGCCGCTACCCCGGAGCGCTACACGCCCTGGCTGGCGCTGGAGTGGGCGACGCTTCAAGAGGAACATCGCAGGGCCCTACCCAAAGCCCTCGGCACCGCCTAGCCATGGCCATGGCCTGCCGCTCGGGCTGCGGCGCCTGCTGCATTGCCCCCGCCATTGTCACGCCGTACTACGGCATGCCCAGCGGAAAGCCCGCCGGGGTGCGCTGCGTTCACCTTTCGGAAGATCTGCGCTGCGGGCTCTTCGAGGATCCGCGGCGCCCCGCGGCCTGCGGCGCTTTCCAGGCGTCCCCGGAGTTTTGCGGTGAGGACCGGGCCGAGGCGCTACGCATCCTGGCCCGGCTTGAAGCGGAAACGGCGCCCTAGCCCGCCTTCAGGGCATCGATGATCTTCTTCTGCTCGGCCACGGGCACGGTGCTGTAGGCCGCAGACGTACGATCGACGATATCGCCGTAGCGCGACAGAATGCCCGCCGCCACATCCTTGGGCTCCGCCACCACGGCGAATTCCTTCAGGATGTCGTCGGTGATGAGCTCGCCCATCTCCACCCACTTGCCTTCCTTCGACATGGCGTTCAGCACGCCCTGGAGCTCTCCGGCGCCGATGGAGTCAAGCACGCCCTTGTAGGCCGGAGTGGAGCCGTAGAAGGCAATCTGCTTCGTCACGGTGGCCTTCGCTTCCGCGAAGCTCTTCTCGTCGCTCCCCGTCACCACAAAGCAGGGATAGGCGATCTGGAAATCTTCCCGGCGCCGCCCGGCCTTCGCGAAACCCTTCTCCAGGGCCGGCAAGGTCACCTGACGCAGATACGCTTCCGTGGTGAAGGCATGAACGATCATGCCGTCCGCGACCTCTCCGGCGACCTGGGTCATCACCGGGCCCACGGCCGCGAGGAACACCTTCGGCGCCCCGTACTGGGTGTTCGTGGGCGTAAACATAGGCGTCATGAGCGTGTGCTGGTAGTAATCGCCGCGGAACTTCAGGGGCTCGCCGTCGTACCAGGTCGCCCAGATGGCGCGCATGGCGGAAATCAGTTCGCGCATCTGCTTGGCCGGGGCGTCGTGCCAGGGCATGGAGAAGCGCTTGGTGATATGGGGCTTGATCTGCGACCCAAGGCCGAGGATGAAGCGTCCCTTGGAATAGGCGTTTAGATCATGACCCAGGTTGGCCAAGGTCATGGGGCTTCGGGAGAAGGCCACGGCAATGGAGGTCATGAGCTCGATCTCCCGGCTCTGCCCCGCGGCCACGGCCAGGGGCAGGAAGGGATCGTGGGCCGTTTCCGCCGTCAGCGCCCCGTTGTAGCCCATTTCCTCTAACCGGGCGATTTCCCCGGGCACCGCCTCAAGATTGGTGGTTAAACCGGCATCAACTCGCATGGTGCGTGCTCCCCTCCGTCATAGATGAGCCTCGATTCTAGGAAGGCCCCGGAGCACCGTCCAGCGCCACAGCCTCGCAAGATTTATCCCCGTCCCCTTGAACTTCCCGGGCGCCAGACCCATCTTGCGAGTTCCTAAGCCTCTGGAGCGCAACGCTGTGCAACGGATCGTTCTCTTTCTGCTCACCAACCTGGCCGTGATGGTGCTCGCCGGCATCACTCTGAATCTTCTCGGGGTGGGGAGCATCCTCGCCGCCAACGGCGTCGACCTGAATCCCAGCGCCCTGCTGGCCTTCTGCGCGGTCTTTGGTATGAGCGGCGCCTTTGTGTCCCTCCTGCTCAGCAAATTCATGGCGAAGCAAAGCACGGGGACGCAAATTATTACCGCGGCGCGGAACCGGGAAGAGCAATGGCTTCTGTCCACCGTGGAAGAGCTGGCCCGGGAAGCGGGCATTGGCATGCCCGAGGTGGGCATCTTCCCCGCAGAGCAACCGAACGCCTTCGCCACCGGGTGGAACCGAAATCAGGCGCTCGTCGCAGTCTCTACGGGGCTTCTACGCAACATGGGGCCCAGCGAGGTGCGGGCCGTGCTCGCCCATGAAATCGGCCACGTGGCCAATGGCGATATGGTCACTCTGGCCCTCGTGCAGGGGGTGGTGAACACCTTCGTGATGTTCCTGGCCCGGGTCGCGGGCTTCTTCGTCGACCGCGTGCTGCTGAAGAATGAGCGGGGCCTGGGCATGGGCTACTTCATTACCAGCATCGTCATGGAGCTCCTCCTCGGCATGCTGGCCATGACCGTGGTGATGTGGGTCTCCCGGCGTCGGGAATTTCGCGCCGACGCCTTCGGCGCGCGGCTGGCTGGGCGCGATGCGATGATCGCAGCACTTGAACGCCTACGGGTTGGCGATCAGCTCCCCGATGCCATGCCCGCCACCATGCAAGCCTTCGGCATTCGCTCGGGGAGCCCGCAGGGCTTCAAAGCCCTTTTCCGCTCCCATCCCCCCTTAGAAGCGCGGATCGAAGCGCTCCGGCGAACCGTCGACGTGCCCTTGGCGAGCACCCGCCCCTCTTCATCCTTGAGCTGGCCCTCAAGGAACACGGTCTGCTTTCCCGCGCGCTCGATCCACCCCTCGGCCACCACGGGGCCCGGGGTGGCCGGGCGGAAGAAACTGATCTTGATTTCGAGCGTCGCGATCCAGAAGCCCTGACCAAAACGGCCGATGCAGGCATGGGCCATGGCGGAATCGATCCAGCCGGTCACGAAGCCTCCCTGGGCAATGCCCCCGGTGTGGCACATCTCGGGCTTGACGGTGAAGCGGATCGTCGAGCGCCCGGCCTCCCCGTCGAGGGAGAGCACCTCCCCATCACCCAGGGTTTTCAGAAGACTGTTCGGGGCCACGTCGGGGGTCGTGCTCAAGGGGTTTCTCCTTCGTTGGATTCCGAGGACGGGACGCCGCCTTCGCGATAGTCGCCGAAGGCCGCATCCCGCTGGCTTAGGGTTTGGGTGAGGCCCTGCTCGCGAATGGCGCGCAGATGGGCGCGGGACGATTCTCCGAGCATAGCGAGAGCCTGCAGCTCCGTGCCCGCGCGCACCGCGGCCCGGAAGCCCATGAGCTCGAGCTGGCGATGCACGGCCCGCTTGTTGAACTGCTGCACATCCGGGGGTACCTGGGCGATTTTCTGCGCCACGGCCAGCACCGCGTCCTGAAGCTCGGCAGCGGGGAAGGCGCGATTGGCAAAGCCGCAGGCCGCGGCCTCCGTGCCCGACATGGCATCCCCGGTGAGCATGAGTTCCATAGCCCGGCGCAGACCCACCACCCAGGGAAAGAACTGGTTATCCGGGGGGCTGATGGCGCGCACCACGGGGTAGCCAATGCGCGCATCCTCGGCCACGTAGACCAGATCGCAGGCAGTGGCGAGCTCCGTACCCCCAGCCAGGCAATAGCCCTCCACCGCAGCGATGACGGGCTTCGCCAGATCGTTCATGCGGAAGAAGCCATCCACCACGTGCCGGGGCCAATTCCCCAGGCCCCCGGGGGTGTAGAAGGGCTGGTTCTCCGCGCTGTTCTGCTTCAGATCGTAGCCAGCAGAGAAATGACCGCCGGCCCCGCGAAGGATCGTCACCCGAAGGGTGGGGTCCTGATCAATCCGCTCGAGCGCCGCGAAGAGCTCGCTGCGTAGGGCGTTGGACAGGGGGTTCCGCTTCTCCGGGCGATTCAGCGTCAACCGAGCCACGCCCCCGGGGAGGCGTTCTTCCTCGACGAGGGCGTCGCTCATGGGCCTAGCGCTTAAAGGCCGAGGCCGTAAAGGCCTTGAGCGTCGCCTCCGCGGAGGCAGCATCGAGGGCCAGGGGCGCGATGATGGCCGTATCAACGCCCGTCTCCATGGCCCAGCGAATGCGCTCCTGGCACTCCCCGGCGCTGCCGATCACGCCGATTTCGTCCACCAGCTGGTCCGTTAAGGCTGCGGAGGTTTTCTCCCGATCCTTTGCTGCCCAGCCTTCGCGAATCGCCGCGGCCGCCTCTTCATAGCCTGCCCAGGCGAGAAACGCGTTGTACTGAGGGGTCGCATAATAGGGCGCGAAAGCCGCGCGGAAGGCGTTCCGGGCCCGGTCCTTATCGTCGGTCACGCAAACCATGAAGCGGTTGACCAGGGCCGCCATGTACACCGGAGGCGGCGATTCCAGGGGCGGCTGGCGATAGCCATGGCTTTGCAGCGTTTCCCCATCAAAGTCGCTCTTTTCCCCGGCAAGCATGGATTTCACCAGGCGCACCGTTTCACTGACTCGAGTGAGGGGCTTTTCCAAGGGAATACCGTTCCAGCCCGTCATCATGGTCTTGCTCGAGGAGCCCAGGCCCATGACAAAGCGCCCCGGAAGCTGCTGCGCGACGGTGTAGGCCGTGGCCGCCAGCACCGAGGGGGCCCGGGTATAAACCGGCGTGACGGCAATGCCGATGCGCAGGCGCTCCGTGTGATCCCCCAGGATGGCCGCGAGGGTCAGGGCATCGGGGGCGCCTCCGTCCCCAAACCAGGCATCGCTGTAGCCTTCTGCTTCCGCCCATTGGGCCCGGGCGATGGTGTCCGAAACCTTCGGACCCCCGGGTAAGGTGACTGCTACGCGCTTCTCCGCCATGCTCTCCCCCTGCTTTCCAAATTGAGGGCCGAAGCGTCGCATCGCCCCCGTTCCCGATCAAGCCTTCCTCGCCTGCCCAGCCCTCCGCGGCGATGCTATGCTCCCGGCCCGGCGCGCACGCGCGTCATTCCATGGCGCTTAGGGGGAAGGAACCAGGCATGACCGACGCACCCGTACTCACACCCATTCGACCGGGCCACGAATTCGATCAAAAGGCGCTGCAGCGCTTTCTCCAGAGCCAAGCTTCCGGCTTCGACGGGGCGCTTGAGATCCTGCAGTTTGAAGGCGGCCAGTCCAACCCGACCTTTCTCCTGAAAACGGCCGACGGCGAGTACGTGCTCCGCAAGCAGCCCCCGGGAGAGCTGCTCCCCTCCGCCCACCAGGTGGACCGGGAATATCGGGTGATGAAGGCCCTGGAAAGCACCGAGGTGCCCGTGCCCCGCATGATTGCCCTGGAAAACGAGGGCACGGTGCTCGGTACGCGCTTCTACGTGATGGAAAAGGTAGAGGGGCGGGTCCTGACCGATCTCCAGCTTCCCGACCTTTCGCCGGCGGAGCGGCGGGCGGTGTACCTCGATCTCGCCACCGTGCTCGCCAAGCTGCACCAGGTCACGCCGGAAGCGCAGGGCCTTGGGGACTACGGTCGGCCGGGAAACTACTACACCCGGCAGATCTCCCGCTGGAGCCGGCAGTACGAAGCGTCCAAGACGGAAAGCATTGAAGCCATGGATCAGCTCATGGCGTGGCTGCCGGAACACATGCCGGACACGGACGAAGCGCGCATCGTCCACGGGGACTACCGCCTCGGTAACGTGATGCTTCACCCCACGGAGCCGCGCATCGTGGCCGTGCTGGACTGGGAGCTTTCCACCCTAGGCCATCCCCTCGCGGACCTGGGCTATCTGTGCATGGACTACCATTCCCCCGGCTACGACGGCCAGGGTCTCGGCGCCCTTGAGGACCTTACGGCCCACGGCATTCCCACGGAAGCGGAAATGCTCGCCCACTACTGCCGGGCCACGGGGCGTGACGGCATCGAGAACTGGACCTTCTACCTGGTCTACAACCTCTTCCGGTCCGCCGCCATCATCCAGGGAGTGTACAAGCGAGGCCTCGACGGCAACGCCGCCTCAGCCCAAGCCCTGGAGTACAAGGAGGTTTGCCGGTCCCGCTCGGAGCTGGCCTGGTCCCTGGTGGAGCAAGCACGCTAGGCGCCCTGCCCCTTTCTTCGGATCAAAAAAAGGCCCCGGAGCACTCGCTGCGGGGCCTTTTTGCTTAGCTCGATGGCTTCGGGCTGGGCCGAGCCGATGAGCATGGAGCCCACTTCGCCACGCTTGTCCGCGTCCTTCCAGCGCTGGGCCCGCTCCCGGATCCGCTCCGCCGGCCCCACCAGGTGGCAAGCGTCGATGAGCTCCGCGGGAACTGCAGCCATGGCCTCGTCCTTCCGCCCGGCCAGGTAGAGATCCTGGATCTTCACTGCCGCCTCTTCGAAGCCAAGGCGCTTGGCGTAGTCGTTATAGAAGTTCTTATCCCGGGCGCCCATGCCGCCAATGTAGAGGGCCATGCTGCCCCGGAGGGGCATCATGCATTCCTCAACGTTATCGCCGAGCACGCAGCTGACGAAGGGCGCCACGTCGAAGTTAAGCATGGACTTCCCGTTGCCCGCCTTCGCAAAGCCGGCTTCGATGGGCTCCTTGAAAATGTGGAACTGATCCGGGTCCATCCACACCGGGAAGAAGCCGTCGCAGGTTTCCGCCGCCGCAGCCACGCCCGTAGGCGTAATGGTGGCGGCGTAGATGGGGATATCTTCCGTGCAGTGAAGAATGCTCTTCAGGGGCTTGCCGAGGCCCGTGGCCCCCTCCCCTTTATAGGGGAGTTGATACTGCTTACCGTCGAATTCCAGCGCCCCTTCCCGAGCAAAGATCTGCTTCATGATCTGCACGTACTCTTTAAGGCGCGTCACGGGCTTGCCATAGGGCACGCCGTGCCAGCCTTCCACCACCTGGGGACCGGAGGCCCCGAGGCCCACAATGAAGCGGTCGTTAGAGAGCTGCGCTAGACTCATAGCCGTCATGGCCGCCATCGCCGGGGAGCGTGCCGGCATCTGCATGATGGCCGTACCCACACGAATCTTGGTGGTGTTCGCCAGAATCCAGGTGGCCGGGGTAATCGCATCGGAGCCATAGGCCTCCGCCGTCCACACCGAGTCATAGCCGCAGGATTCCGCGTGCTTGATGGCGTCCATGGGCAGGTTCATGCGTGAACCTGAATAACCAACGAGCATTCCGAGCTTCATGGCAGGTCTCTCCCTCGAGGCTTAGCCGATAATGACCCAAGGAGTATAGGGCCCCATGACCAGCCTTGCGACCTACGGCGTCAACGCCTTCCTGCGTCTGGTGGTGAAGCGCTCCCTCAGCAAACACGCTCTGACGCCGGAGCGGGTGGCCGCGCAGCGGGCTCAGCTAGAACGGGCTAGCGCCCGGGGCCGGTGGCCCGGCTCAGTCAGCATCACCGCCCAGACCCTCGGCACCCAGCCTGCGGAGCGGGCGGCGCTGGGCGCGCAGGAACTGCCTCACCATGCGGTGCTCTACCTTCACGGGGGCGGCTATCTGGTGGGCTCCCCGGCCGTGTATCGGCCCCTGGCCGGTACGCTGGCTGCGCGGCTTTCGGCGCCGGTTTACACCCTTGACTATCGCCTCGCGCCGGAGCACCCCTACCCCGCCGCCCTGGACGACGCCTACGCGGCCTATCAGGCCCTGCGAGACGCGGGCCACGCCCCGGGGCAAATAGCCATCATGGGCGATTCCGCCGGGGGTAACCTCACCGTTGCCCTCCTGCAGCGCCTTCGGGCCGAGGGCTTGCCCTTGCCCGCTAGCGCCGTGCTCCTGTCCCCCTGGGGCCAGCTCGGGGGCAGCAGCCCCTCCCGCCGGGCCCATGCGCGCAAGGAGGCCATGCTTCCAACCGATCGGCTGGAGGAGGCCGCGCGCGCCTACGCGGGGGAAGTGCCCCTCGAGGATCCCCGCCTTTCCGTCATCTATGGCAGCCTCGAAGCCTTCCCGCCCCTCATGATCCACGTGGGCTCGGAGGAAGTCCTCCTAGACGATAGCCAGGCCCTCGCGGCAGCAGCGCACAGCGCCGGTGTTCCCTGCGATCTGACCGTCTGGAAAAAGCAGCCCCACGTCTTCCCCGCCTTCTTTGAACTCCTGCCCGAGGGGCGGGCCGCCCTGGAAGCCTGCGCCGCCTTTATTTTGCGTCAATGGCTGAAGGCAGCCGGGCCTGGGGTCGGCTAAAATCCTCCCCTCAATCCGCCCCCTTATCAGGAAGGAGCAGCGCCATGGCCCAGGGCTCAATCCCCCAAGCCGTTACCCGATTTAAGCAGCGCCTCACCTGGGTATCCCCTCTTTGCGCCCCTGGGGCCGCCGAAGGCCGGGGAGCACTACACGGACCTGGGGGCGCCAGAACGGCCGCCCCGGGGGCCCGTCACGGTGGTGGAGTTCTTCTCCTACGGCTGCGTGCACTGCAAAAACTTTGATCCCCAAATCGAACGCTGGACCGAAGGGCTTCCGGAAGACGTGCGCTTCAAGCGAGCGCCGGTGGCCTTTTCCGCCAGCTGGGGCCTTCTCGCCAAGGCCTACCACGCCGCCGAGCGCCTGGACATTTTAGAGGCCAATCACCAGCGCCTCTTCTCCGCCCTCCACGATGCGGGCCTCGCCCTGAACACGGAGGACGCGGTGGTGCAGTTCTTTGATGGCCATGGCACCGATGGGCGGAGCTTCCGCCGGGCCCTCCGGGATCCCGCGGTGGAAGAAGCCCTTGCGGAGGATGGCGCCCTGGCCCGGCGCTACGGCATTCGCGCCGTGCCCACGATCGTGGTCGATGGGCGCTATCGCATCGATGATCCCTCCCTTTCCCGGCAGCAAATCCTTCAGGTGGCCGACGCCCTCATTGCCCAGGCCCGGGAGGCGCGCACGCTGTGAGCACCGCCGAAAGCCCGAAGCAGGACATCGCCCGAGCTCGCGTCCGCCCCCGGGGCGCCCTGGAGCTCCTCTCCCAGTTTGAAGCGGACCTTGTGAAGCGCTTTGAAGAGGGGGAAACGCGAGAGCTCTTCCGCCGCTGCTGCCTCGCTGTGCTCAACAGCGGCAACGACAGCGACGACGCCGCCGCCCTCTTTGAACGCTACGCGGATTTTCGCGCCGAGGTGCTCCAAAGCCCCCGGGGGGTACAGCTCGAGCTGTTCCAGGCACCGGCCCGGGCCTTCGTGGATGGCCGCATGGTGGAGGGGGTCAAGGAGCTGCTCTTTGCCGTCCTCCGGGACGTGGTCTACTTTGCGAAAACCCTGTCGGACACGGATACTTTCGACCTCTCCAGCAGCGCTGGCATCACCGATGCGGTGTTCCACGCTCTGCGCCACGCCGATGTCTTCCGTGCGCCGTCGAAGACCAATCTCGCCGTGTGCTGGGGCGGTCATTCCATTCCCCGGGCGGAATACGACTACAGCAAGCTCGTGGGCTACGAACTGGGCCTTCGCGGCCTCGACGTCTGCACGGGCTGCGGCCCCGGGGCCATGAAGGGCCCCATGAAGGGGGCTGCCGTGGGCCACGCTAAGCAGCGGAACAGCGAGGGCCGTTACCTGGGCTTCACGGAACCGGGCATCATCGCCGCCGAGCCCCCGAACGCCCTGGTCAACTGCCTGACCATCCTGCCGGACATCGAAAAGCGCCTGGAAGCCTTCGTACGGGCAGCTCACTGCATCATCGTCTTCCCCGGTGGACCGGGAACTGCGGAAGAGGTGCTCTATCTCCTGGGCATCCTCATGCACCCGGAGAATGCCGCGAATCCCCTACCCCTCATTCTTACCGGGCCGGAAAGCTCCGCGGCGTGGTTCGAGGCCCTGGAAGCGCTGCTGCTGACGGCCTTTGGCCCCGCGGTGCGGGACTACTACACGATCATCATCGACGATCCGGAAGCCGTGGCGCGGGCGGCCAAGGACGGCATGAAGGCTGTGCGCCGTGCCCGCTTAAATAGCGGCGATGCCTTCTACTTCAACTGGACCCTCCACATTCCCCCGGCGCTGCAGCAGCCCTTCAGCCCCACCCATGAGGCCATGGCCGAGCTGCGCCTGACCGACGACGCCGAGCCCCACGCCCTGGCCGCCGATCTGCGCCGGGCCTTTTCGGGCATTGTCGCGGGGAACGTGAAGGAGCCCGGGGTGCGCGCGGTGCGGCGCCATGGCCCCTTCCTCATCCACGCCGAAGCTCGGCTAAAGGCGCCGCTCGATGCGCTCCTCCAGCACTTCGTTGCTGCAGGACGCATGAAGCTCAAGGGCACCTATACCCCCTGCTATCGACTGAGCGAGCGCGGTGCCGCAGCCTGAGCTCCGCCCTGCGCCGGGCTTAGAGGCGGCCTTGGCCGCAGCCCTCGAAGGCTTCTTGGAGAACATCCAGCGGGCCCTTGAAGCACGGGGGGCGCCGCCCCTCCCGACGCCGACGCTGCGCTTCTTTACCCACCGCCTTGATGCGGGGCGTGCCCTGGCGCCGCCGAGCCCCGGCACCCCAGGGGTCTTGGAATTGAACCTGGTTTACCTCGAGCGGGAATCCTGGGAGAGCAGCCGCGCCACGATCGGTCATGAGCTGGCTCACCTCGTGGTGTTCCATCTCCACCCTCGACGCCGCATCCCTCCCCACGGCGCCCTGTGGCAACGCATCATGCGCGAGTGGCTAGGCCTGCCCCCGGAGCGCACCCATCGCTTCTCCAGCGAGGGGCTCTCGGTGCGCCGCCAGCGTCGCTGGCCCTATCGCTGCGCCTGCCAGGACCACGCCCTCTCCACCGTGCGCCACCGTCGAGCGGAGCGCGGCGCCGCCTACCGTTGCCGCCACTGCGGGGAGATCCTCCACTTCGCCGGGGAGGGCTAAGGAGAAGGCACCGTACCCTTTTGGTTGGCCGCCCCGGGCCGGTTCGGTAAGCTTCCCGGCGCCCCACGGGTGGGAATGGCAACGCAGGAGTCACCATGGATATTGAGCTTTCAAAGGCCGATCTCGAGTTTCGGGAAGAGGTCACGGCGTTTCTCGATGGAAATGCCTACAAGCCCGGCGAAGATTACGCAGCCTGGCGCCTGAACTGGTTTAAGGCCGCTGCGGAAAAGGGCGGTTGGGATGTGCCCAAGTGGCCCGCCGCCTTCGGGGGTCCGGGCTGGACCCCTACCCAGCACTACATCTGGGAGCAGGAAACGGCCACCCGCAACCTGCCCTGGGATCTGCCCTTCGGCGTCGGCATGGTGGCCCCCATCATCATGACCTACGGAAACGCTGAGCAGCAGGCGCGCTTCCTTCCCGACATCCGGGCCCGCACGGTCAACTGGTGCCAGGGCTACTCCGAGCCCGGTGCTGGCTCTGATCTTGCCGCCCTTAAGACCAAAGCCGAGCTCTCGGAAGACGGCACGCATTACGTGGTCAACGGATCCAAGATCTGGACCACCATGGCCCACATCGCCGACTGGATCTTCTGCCTCACCCGCACCTCGAGCGAAGGCAAGAAGCAAGAAGGCATCACCTTCCTACTCTTCCCCATGAAGCAGGACGGGGTAGAGGTGAAGCCCATCATCACCCTCGGCGGCAGCCATACGGTGAACACCGTGCACTTCACGGACGTGAAGGTGCCCGTGGAAAACCGCATCGGCGAAGAAGGCAAGGGCTGGACCTACGCCAAAGGGCTATTGGCCCACGAGCGCACGGGCCTCGCCGGCGTCAGCCGATCCCTGGTGGCCCTGGAAAAGCTCCGGCGCCAGGCGGGCAAGGTGAAGCGGGGCAATGGCTCGCTCCTGGACGATCCGAGCTTCAAGAGCAAGCTGGCGCGCCTAGAGATAGATCTGAAGGCCCTGGAATACACGGAGCTCCGCTCCCTGGCCCGGGCCGCTGCCGGCGCCCAGCCGGGCCCCGAGTCCTCCATCATGAAGCTGAAGGGCACGGAAATTCAGCAGCGGATCGCCCTTCTGACCACGGAAGCGGCCGGCCCCTTCGCCGCCCCTTGGGGCGGCGCGAGCGTCGGCCCCAGCTTCGCCTCCGGCGGCACCCAGAGCTACCTCGGCAGCCGGGCCTACACCATCTACGGTGGGGCCAGCGAAGTGCAGAAGGACATCATTGCCAAAAACGTCCTTGGCCTGAAGGCCAAGAGCAAGGCCAGCTAAGGAGGCTGCGGTGAATTT
>RGAU01000055.1 GCA_009919975.1 Gammaproteobacteria bacterium | reverse complement strand
GATAAATGTGGGGAGGCTGGTATCGCTCGCTGGGGTTTCCATGAGCAGCAGCCCTGGCTGGGTCCCGGGGAGGCGATGGAAAGCGCGGCCGCTGGCCTCGAGCCCGAGGCTCACCAGGGCGCCCGAGCACCGCTGCCCAAGCAGGGGTAGGGCCTCTTCGACCCACGCGCTTGCGATGGGGACGCCAGGGGGCACGGCAAGGCTCCCAAAATAGACAAGTCCGCATCATAGCAGCCCCCCGGTGGGTCCCGTATGATTCACCTCGACTGGTTATAGGCCGATGAGAACGCTGTCCCCATGATGAAACGTGCCCACCGCTCTGCCCTGGCTCTTGCGGCCCTATCCTTCCTGGGGAATGGTGCCGCCTGGGCCGTGGATACGAGTAAAGGCCAGTGGCGCTGCGGGAAGGCAGAGGATGGTAGCTGGGCCTGCGAAGCGGCGGAGCTGTCCCCGGGGCCCTTCCCGGCCATGGCTCGAGCGCCTATTTACAAAAAGCCGCCTTCCCAACGGCGAGAGGAGGCCAAGCGCGGGCAGGTCATTCCTCAGGGCGGGCAGAGCTATGCCCAGGCCGAGCTCAACTGGGTACCCCGGCGCGCCCTTCCCACGGAGGTCGCGGAGACCCTCGAGCCCTGGTGTGGTGGCGCCTATCAGCCCTATGAATGGCCTGAGGACGTGCTTGCCCTGGACCCCAAAGCGGCGGTTATTGGGCTAACGGCGGACGAGGCGAGCTATACCCTCGGCGATGCCGCGGAGCTATCCGGCGCCGTCCAGCTCGAGCAGGGCGCCCGCCGGGTCTTTGCTGGGGCGGCCCATTACGACGCGGTAGCTCGCCGCCTTGCTTTGGAAGAAGGGGTGAGTTTAGAAGAGCCCGGTCTCTTGGTTCGGGGTGCGGAAGCGAAGGTGGATCTCGAAAGCGGAGACGCGGAGCTCACCAAGGCCCGTTTCGTGCTGTATGACGGAGGCTACCGGGGCAGCGCAGAAACCTTCCGCCGCAGCGACGGCAAGCTTGAGATTGAGAACGCTCAGTTCACGCGCTGCGCGCCCGGCGACAACGCTTGGGCCTTGGCGGCGGGGCACATTGAAATCCCCGAGGGGGAAAGCTTTGCCAAGGCCCGCAACGCGCGGCTGAAGGTTCGGAACGTACCGATATTTTGGGCCCCCTATCTGAAGGTTCCCGTGAGCAATGAGCGCCAGTCCGGCTGGCTCTTTCCCCGGGTGGGGGCCACCGGGTCTAACGGTTTTGACGTTTCTGCTCCCTACTACTTCAACCTCGCCCCCAACATGGATGCCACCTTCACGCCGCGCTACATGAGCGAGCGGGGCGTGCTGGGTGAGGGAGAGTTCCGCTATCGCTCGGCGAAGTCTAAGAATGTCCTCGGGGCAGCCTTTATGCCGGAGGACAACCAGTACAACGGCCAATTGTCCTTCGATGAGTTTGAGGAGCAGATTCTTTCCGCTGAGGCGGGTCCGGGTATTTTCCAAACTGCGGATCGCTGGCTGCTCCAGGCTAAGCATGAGGGCGTGTGGCTTCCGGGCTTAAGCACTGCCGTGGATTTCGCCGCCGTCAGCGATCGGGACTACTTCCGGGACTTAGGTACGGACTTAGGCGTCACTTCAAAGGTGCAGCTCGATCGCATGGCAGAAATTAAGCTGCAGGCCGGTGGGACGCGCATGCGCCTCTGGGCCGAGGATATCCAGCTGCTTGAGGAGGGGCTCCCGGAAGCCTACCGGCGCCTCCCGCAGCTCGATGCGGCCTTCCGCAGCCGGGTTCTCAAGACCCCGCTGATCTTTGGCTACGATCTCCAATATGCCGCCTTCGATCGCAGCGATGCCCAGGCCGCCGAGACGATCACGGGCACGCGAACCCACATCGCTCCCCGGCTCGCGCTGCCCTTCGAGCGGAGCTGGGGCTTTCTGCGCAGCGAAGTGGCCTATCAGCTCACGAGCTACAAGCTCTCGAATCGCCTTGCGGGGCAGGAAGAAACTCCGCATCGAGGCCTGCCCACGGCAAGCGTAGATGCAGGGCTCCGCTTCGAGCGGGACCTGGGCTTTGGGGGCAATCGCTTCCTCCAAACCCTCGAGCCCCGGCTTTATTACCTCTACATTGAGGATGAGGACCAAAGCGCCCTGCCGATTTTCGACAGCACGGCCCTGACCTTCGGCCATGAGCAGCTCTTCCGGGAAAATCGCTTTGCAGGCATCGACCGCATCGGTGATGCGAACCAGGTGACCGCAGCCCTAACGTCCCGGCTCCTGTCCCTCAACAACGGCGCCGAGCTTCTGACTGCTACGGTGGGGCGGATTGCTTACTTCGACGACCAAAACGTGACCCTGGGGGACGATGCCCCGCTAGATGACTCAGCTTCGGGGTGGGTGAGTGACCTGGTGCTGCGCTTGGGTAGCGGCCTGGATGCGCGGGCCCTTTGGGTGTGGGATAGCCCGAGCAGCGTCCGCGATCAAAGCATGGTGCAGCTGCGCTATCGTCCCGATGGTCGCCGGGTGTTCAATTTGAGCTACCGGACCCGAGGGGGCGGCATCAAGCAAGCGGACGCCGCCTTCACCTGGCCCGTTTCCAATCACCTGGCCTTTATTGGCCGCTACTACTATGACCTTGAAGAGTCCTCCCTCATTGAGGCCTTCGGCGGCTTCCAGTACGACGATTGCTGCTGGCGCTTGCGGGTGGTCGCGCGGAGCTTCGAGCGACCCTTCGACGTCATCAATCCCAACGATACGGACCGGGAGTCCGGAGTCTTCTTCGATGTGCTCATGAAGGGCCTGGCGGGCTTCGATTCCGGGGTCGACTCCATCCTCTCCAACGGGATTCGCGGATACGAGGAGCCGGTCAATGGCGCTGTTTCCCTTTAGTCGTCCTGCCCAGGCCCTGCTCTGGGCCGGGCTTTTGCTGTTCCCCGGGCTTGCCGGCGCGGCGCCGCAGCAGCTCGATCGCATCGTGGCCATCGTGAACGACGACGTGATCACAGCGACGGAGTTGGTTAGCCGCATGCGCTTTGTGGAGCGCCAGCTCGAAAGCAGTGGCATGGCCTCGCCGCCCCGGGACGTCATTATTAATCAGGTCATGGAGCGCCTGGTGCTCGACAGTCTGCAGATGCAGATGGGTCGGCGAGCCGGGGTGCGGATTTCCGAAGAGGAAGTGACCCGTGCCATTGAAGCCATTGCGGGACAGAACGGCCTGGATATCGAGGGCTTTCAGGCCCTTCTGGCTCGGGACGGGATGACCTACCGGGAGTTCCGGGAACAGATTCGCCAGGAAATGATCATTGCCCGGGTGCAGCAGAATCGCGTGAACGACCGCATTTACATCTCGCCTCAGGAGCTCGAAAACTTCCTTGCGTCTCCCGTGGGGCGGGCGGCTACGGAAGATGAGTTTCGGGTGGGCCATATTCTGCTGGCCGTCGCCAGTGATGCGACCGCCGACGCCATGGCCGAGGCCGAGGCGCGGGCCCAGGCGCTCGTCGCTTCCCTGCGGGATGGGGAAGACTTCTCCCAGGCTGCCGTGGCCAACTCCGCGGGGCAGCGCGCCCTGGAGGGGGGCGATTTGGGCTGGCGAAAGCCTGGCCAGCTCCCGAGCCTCTTTGCGGAGGACGTGCTTAAGGCCGATCTTGGGGAGGTGCTTAATCCAATCCGTTCCGCGAGCGGCTTTCATATTGTAAAAATCCTAGATAAGCGCGGGGCTAGCCAGCAGCGGGTTCAGCAAACTCAGGCCCGGCACATCCTTATCCGCCCGACGGAAATTCGCAGTGACGACGAGGCAGAGATGATCATCCGCGACCTGCATCAGCGCCTGCTGGGGGGGGAAGACTTCGCCCAGGTAGCCCGGGACTTCTCCGACGATCCGGGCAGCGCGCTCTCCGGCGGGGATCTCGGCTGGAGCATGCCTGGGCAGATGGTCCCGGCCTTCGAAGCGGTGATGGACGCGTCGGAAATTGGCGCCCTATCCGAGCCTTTCCGGAGCCAGTTTGGCTGGCACATCCTCGAGGTTCTGGAGCGACGGGAGCAGGATATGTCGGAGGAAGTGAAGCGCCGACAGGCCATGCGCATTCTCCGCGATCGTCGCTTTGACGAAGAGCTCGAAGCTTGGCTCACGGAGATTCGCGAAGAAGCCTACGTGGAGCTGAAGATCTAGGAGGCCCCCATGGCTTGCCTTCTGATCACCCCAGGGGAGCCTGCGGGCATTGGGCCCGACGTGCTCCTCGCCTTGGCCGGGAAACCCCGGCGGTCGCGCTGGGTCGTCCTCGCCGATCCCGAACTGCTGCGCGCCCGCGCTGAGCAGCTTGGCCTAGCCGTTTCCCTTGAGCGCTTCGACCCGGCGGCAGCGCCTGCGCCCCCGGGGGTGCTGGAGGTGCGTCCCATCGCTTTACGGGCTCCGGTGGTGCCGGGGGTGCTCAATAAGGAGAACGCGCCCTACGTGCTTGAAACCTTAGCGCAGGCGACGGACCTTATGCTGGCGGGCGCCGCCGATGCGTTGGTGACCGGGCCCGTGCACAAGGGGGTCATCGCCGACTCCGGCATCGCCTTTTCCGGCCACACGGAATTTTTTGCCGAGCGCTCCGGGGTCGACGGGGTCCTCATGGTTCTCGTGGCAGGCACGCTTCGGGTGGCCTTGGTAACAACGCACCTGCCCCTGCGCGCGGTGCCCGATGCCATCACCCCGGCGCGCCTCGGCGCACAGCTGGAGCGCTTTTATGGTGGTCTTCAGCAGCGCTACGGGATCGCCAAGCCCCGCGTGGTGGTTCTTGGCCTGAACCCCCATGCGGGGGAAGGGGGGCACCTGGGGCGGGAAGAGATCGACGTGCTTGAGCCGGTTTGTGCGGCCTACCGGGCTCGGGGCTGGGCGGTGACGGGGCCGGTGTCAGCGGATACGGCCTTCACCCCCAGCGCGCTTCATGGGGTGCATGGCGTACTGGCGATGTATCACGACCAAGGGTTGCCGGTGCTGAAGGCTCAGGGCTTTGGGGAGGCGATCAACACCACCTTCGGCCTGCCCTTTATCCGGACCTCCGTAGATCACGGCACGGCCCTCCCCCTCGCGGGCACGGGCCAGGCGGATGCCGGCAGCCTTGCCGCGGCCATTGTTGAGGCGGAGCGCATGCTGGCGGTACGCCCCTCGTGAGCGGGGAAGCCCCCTTCGCGGGACATCGCGCACGCAAGCGCTTCTCCCAAAACTTTCTGCGCGATCCCGTGGTGATCGATCGTCTTGTAGAGGCGATCCGCCCCCAGCCGGGGGATGCGCTCGTGGAAATCGGTCCTGGGCAGGGGGCCCTGACCTCAGCGCTCCTCGCGCGAGGGGTTGCCCTTACGGCCATCGAACTTGATCGGGATCTCGCCGCGGGGCTTCGGGTGCGCTTCCCAGAGCTCGATCTCATTGAGGGGGACGCCCTTAAGCAGGATTTTACGGCGCTGGCGGCGCGCTTGGGCGCCCCTCGGCTCCGTCTGGTGGGGAATCTGCCCTATAACATCTCCTCGCCGCTGATCTTTCACGCCCTGGAGCACGCGGCGGCGATTCAAGACGCCCACTTCATGCTTCAGGACGAGGTGGTGCAGCGCCTTGCTGCGGCGCCGGGGAGTAAGGCCTGGGGGCGCCTTGGGGTGATGGTCCAGCTTCATTGCGAAGTGCAGGCGTTATTTGCGGTCCCCCCGAGCGCGTTCACCCCAGAGCCTAAGGTGAATTCGCGCATTGTGCGTCTCCAGCCGCGCCTCGGCCCCGCGGGTCTGCCGACGGATCCGCGGCTCTTTGCCGAGGTGGTGCGCGCGGTGTTTGCGCAGCGTAGAAAGACGCTTCGTAACACGCTTAAGTCCTATTCCGAGCGGGAAGCTTTGGCCGCCGAGTGGGATCTGTCCCTGCGACCGGAGCAGCTCACCCTTGGTGATTTTGTTCGTCTAGCCAACGATCTTGCGGTACTCAAGGGTCAGAGCGATGGCTAGCTACGCCGTGGGGGATCTCCAGGGCTGCCTTGAGCCCCTGCAGCGGGGCCTCGATGCGCTGGCCTTTGACCCTGCCCGGGATCGGCTCTGGCTGGTGGGGGATTTGGTCAACCGAGGTCCCGACTCCCTCGGGACTCTGCGCTTTCTTCGCGCTTTAGGGGGCGCCGTGCAGGCCGTACTGGGAAACCATGACCTGCATCTTCTGGCTCTACTGCTGGGGGGGCGCAGCCCGTCCAAGAAAGACACGCTGACGGAGATCCTGGAGGCGGAGGACCGGGAGGTGCTAACGGCCTGGCTCCGGGCCTGGCCCCTACTGCACTTCGACGCCGCGCACGACGCGGTCATGGTGCATGCGGGCATTCCCCCGGGCTTTGATCTTGCCGCTGCCCAGGCGGGCGCGGCGGAGGTGGCGGCGGTGCTTCAGGGGCCAGAGGGTCCCGCCTTCCTGTCCGCTATGTATGGCAACGAACCGCGATGCTGGGCCGAGAGCCTCAAGGGGATGCCCCGGCTACGCTGGCTAGTGAACGCCTTTACCCGCATGCGGGTGCTCGACGCTGATGACGGTCTCGATTTGGCCTTCAAGGGCCCCCTTACGGCGCTGCCGCCGGGGCGTCGTCCCTGGTTCGACGGGCTGAACCGCGACTTTGCGAAGCGCCGGGTGCTCTTTGGGCACTGGGCTGCGCTGGATGGGAAGGGGGCCCCAGCGCCCTGCTTGGCCCTCGACACGGGGTGCGTGTGGGGGGGCGCCCTGACCTTCTACTGCTTGGATAAGGGCACCTTTCACCGGGAAGAGGGTTGCCCATGAGAATCCTCAAGGTGGGTGGAGCCGTGCGCGATGCGCTCCTGGGCCGTCCCATCCGGGAGCGGGATTGGGTCGTCCTAGGCGGTTCGCCGGAAGCCCTCCAGACCCAGGGCTATCGCCCCGTGGGACGAGATTTCCCGGTCTTTCTTCACCCGGAAACGGGGGAGGAATACGCCCTTGCCCGCACCGAGCGCAAGGTTCGGGAAGGGCATCAGGGCTTTACCTTTCATACCGCCCCCGATGTGACCCTTGAGGCGGATCTCGCGCGTCGGGATCTCACCATCAATGCCATGGCGGTCGATGAGGCGGGGGTGCTGATCGACCCCTATGGGGGGCTTGAAGATCTCCACCGCCGGGTGCTGCGCCACGTTTCCTCGGCCTTCCAGGAAGACCCCCTGCGAGTCCTGCGCGTGGCCCGCTTCGCCGCCCAGCTGGCGCCCTTTGGCTTCACCCTGGCGCCGGAAACCCGGGCCCTCATGACCACCATGGCGCGGAGCGGAGAGCTGGAAAGCCTGTCCCGGGAGCGGTGCTGGCGCGAGCTTGAGAAAGCGCTTGCGGTGAGGAGTGCCCCCGCGTTCTTTTCGGTCTTGCAGGCCTGCGAAGCCCTTGCCCCATGTTTTCCGCTGCTGGCAGAGATCCCGGAGGCCGTTGCGGTGCTGGCCTCGGTGTCGCCCAGCTTGGGTGCGGCCCGGGTCGCCGTACTTTGGAGTGAAGCGGGGCTTCGCTTGGGCCTTGAAGCGCAGGCCGTGGCCGCGGCCCTGCGGGCCCAGGGGGCCCCAAAGCGAATGATTCAGCTGGCCCAGAGCCTGATGGTGGCGGCGTCCTGGCTGGCCCCAGGTGTGCCGTCGGGCGCTGCGCTGGTAGCTGGGGCCCTTGCCCTGGGGGCGCACCGTCAGGGCTCTGCCGCGGAGCAGGCGCAATACGCCCTGGCCGGTACCAGCCTACAGGCCTGGGCGGCGTTCCGGACCCCGGAGCGCGAGCCGTGGCTCGCGAGTCTGCTGCAAGCGGCGCCGGCCTGCATGGACGTGCCGGGGGCTGCGCTTCAGGCCCTGCCCCCCACGGAGCGGGGGCCCGAGCAGGCGCGCCTGCGCCGGGAAGCCTGGGCGCGCTGGCTGGTGAATCATCCGGCGCCGCCGGTGGCTAGGGGTTAAGCGTCGTCCCGGCTGCGCCGAAGGGTCAGGGCGATATCGTCGCAGGCGGCGATGGCGCCAGGCTTATGCACCGTGAGTTCCAGCCAGGGTAGATCGAAATTGGCGAGCAACCGGGTGCACAGCCGTTCCGCCAGGGTTTCGATGAGCTGGAAGTGTTCCTCGTCGCAGAAGGCTCGAATCTGCTCGGCCAGCGCGCCGTAATCGAGAGCGTCAGACAGGGCATCATCCTGAGCGCCGCGGGCGGCGTCCGTGGGTAGGATTAGGTCGAAGGTGAGGCGCTGGGGGACGGTTTTCTCCCAGTCGTACACGCCGATGAGGGTTTCCACGGCCAAGCCGCGGAGGCTTAGGCGATCATCCATGGGCGGCGGGCTCCAGCTCGGCCAGGGGCCAGCGTGGCCGTGCCCCAATTTCTAGCCCCGTGCGCTGGCCGCTTTCTAAGCGGCAAGCTCCGGCATAGGCAATCATGGCGCCGTTGTCCGTGCAGAGGGCCGGGCGCGCCAGGTAGGCCCGGGCGCCTCGGGGGGAGAGGCGGGCGTCCAGCGCTTCCCGAAGCCGCTGGTTTGCCGACACGCCTCCGGCGATCACCAGGCGATCGCGCCCCTGCTGAGCCAGGGCCCGCTCCGCTTTCCTCACCAGCGTGTCGACCACCGCTTCCTCAAAGGCAGCAGCGATGGCTGCCCGCTCCTCCTCATCGAGGGTGCCCTCGGCTTCGGCGCGGCGCGTTGCGGTCAGCACCGCCGTTTTAAGCCCCGAGAAGGAAAAGTCGAGGCCTGGGCGGTCAAGCATGGGACGAGGGAAGCGATAGCGGGCGGCCCGCTCGGGATCTGCCCTTTGGGCGAGGGCCGCCAGATGGGGGCCGCCGGGGTAGGGCAGGCCCAATAGCTTTGCGGTCTTATCAAAGGCTTCCCCCGCGGCATCGTCGATGGATTCCCCGAGCAGGGTGTAGCGCCCCAGCCCTTCCACATCGACGAGGAGCGTATGGCCGCCGGATACGAGGAGTGCCACAAAGGGAAAGGCCGGCGGAGCCGGTTCCAGGAGGGGGGCGAGGAGGTGCCCCTCCATATGATGGACGGCAAGCGCGGGAATGCCGAGGGAGAAGGCGAGGCTGCGCCCGAAGGTGGCTCCCACCAGTAAGGCCCCCATGAGCCCGGGCCCAGCGGTATAGGCCACGCCATCGAGATCATCGAGCTGCCAACCGGCCTCGGCGAGCACGCTTTCGAGGAGCGGCAGAAGACGACGGCTGTGGTCCCGGCTGGCGAGCTCGGGCACCACGCCGCCGTAGGTGGCGTGGAGATCGACCTGGCTATGGAGCGCGTCGGCGACGAGCCCGCGTTCCGTATCAAAGAGCGCGAGTCCGGTCTCGTCGCAGGAGCTTTCGATGCCAAGCACGCGCATGAGAGGAATCACCCACCGAGAAAAGCGACATGCTAGCAGAGCGAGGCGCCCGTCGCGCGCGGGGGCACGGAGCGCTAGACGGGAGCCTTTCTCCTTCCTATAATCGCGCGCCCTTTAATCAGGAAGGCCCCTAGGTCCTATGCCGAGCGTTAAGGTAAAAGAAAACGAGCCCTTCGATGTGGCTCTGCGTCGTTTCAAGCGGTCCTGCGAAAAGGCCGGTGTGCTGTCGGAAGTGCGTCGTCGCGAGCACTATGAAAAGCCCACGGCAGAGCGCAAGCGCAAGCAAGCTGCGGCTGTAAAGCGCCACGCCAAGAAACTCCAGCGCGAATCCAAGAAGCTCGAAAAGAGCTACTAAGGGTCGGCCCGTGCCTGCCCTGGTGGAGCGAATAAAAGACGCGGTTAAAGACGCTATGCGTGCCCGGGATAAGGCGCGCCTGGCGGCTTTGCGTCTGATTACCGCCGAGTTCAAGCGCATTGAAGTGGACGAGCGCATCGAAATCGATGACGCGCGGGCCCTTTCCGTGCTCGATAAGATGGTCAAGCAGCGCCTGGATTCGGAAGCGCAGTATCGCGCGGCGGGGCGGGACGAGCTTGCCGAAGTCGAAGCCTTCGAAATCACCGTTATTCGCGAATACCTGCCCGAACCCCTTACCGATGAGGCCCTCGACGCCCTCGTGGCCGAGGCCATCGCCGCTTCCGGGGCATCCTCCATGGCACAAATGGGTGCGGTGATGGGGCAGCTCAAGCCTCAGGTGGCGGGGCGCGCCGACATGGGCGTGCTCAGCGCTAAGGTGAAGGCGCAGCTGTCCTCCTAGCGCTCTAGCCGGTGTGCGCTGACGCAGGAGGCGCACAGCGTAGCTCAAGCCCCATGCTATGCTTTTTTCCCGCGGGCACGAGTGAGCCGAATGGCTGGTCGCATTCCTCAAGAATTCATTAATGATCTCCTGGACCGCATCGACGTCTCCGAGGTCATCGGCGCGCGCCTTGAATTAAAGCGGGCGGGTAAGGAATTCAAGGGCTTATGCCCCTTTCACGGGGAGAAAACTCCCTCCTTTCATGTGGTGCCGGAGAAGGGCTTCTACCACTGCTTTGGCTGTGGCGTGCATGGCACGGCCCTCACCTTCCTTCTTGAGCATGACCGCCTTGAATTCGTGCAGGCCGTGGAGACCCTTGCGGCCATGGCTGGGGTTGAGGTGCCCCGGGAAGCGGGGGTGGTGCGTAAGAATGATCGGCGAAGCGCCCTCTTTGCCGTGCTTGAGCGGGCCGATCGGTGGTTTCAGCTCCAGCTTCGTCAGCACCCCGATCGCGCTCGAGCCGTGGCCTATCTCAAGGGCCGCGGGCTCACCGGTGCCACGGCAAAGCACTTCGGCATTGGCTACGCGCCCCCGGGTTACGAAAACCTCTTGAAGGCGCTTGGGGGTGGACAAGCCCTCGAGCAGCAACTGATTGAGGCCGGGCTCCTGGCCAGTCGGGAGAGCGGTGGAAGCTATGATCGCTTCCGAGATCGCATCACCTTCCCCATTCGCGATGGGCGGGGGCGCACCATTGGTTTTGGCGGGCGGGTGCTTGGCGACGGTCAGCCTAAGTATTTGAATTCCCCAGAAACCCCCGTGTTCCACAAGGGGCGCGAGCTCTACGGTCTTTGGGAGTGTCGCCAGGCCCTGCGGGATCCGGAGCGGGTCCTGTTGGTGGAGGGCTACATGGATGTGGTGGGCCTTTCCCAAGCGGGGGTGCCGGAAGCCTGTGCGGCCCTGGGTACGGCCGCTACGGCTGATCATTTAGAGAAGCTCTTTCGCCTCGCGCCGGAGGTGGTGCTGTGTTTCGACGGGGACGCCGCGGGGCGCCGGGCCGCTTGGAAGGCGGCGCAGCTGGCACTCGATGCGCTGAACGACGGCGTTTCCGTGCGGGTGCTGTTTCTGCCCGATGGCGAGGATCCGGACTCCCTCGTCGCGAAGGAGGGCGCGGAAGCCTTTCGGGCCCGGGTGGCAAAGGCCGAGGCGCTGTCGAGCTACCTGTTCCGCACCCTGGGGGAGGGCCTTGATCTCGCCCTTCTCGACGATCGTTCCCGGTTGGCTCACCGGGCCCGCCCGCTGCTGGAAAGGATTCCCGGACAGCTCGTAAAAACACTGATGTATCAACGGCTTGCAGAGCTAACCGCGCTTCCCCAGGGGGCGCTTGAAGCCGCGCCGGTGGATGCTTACGCGGACGGGCCGTTCCCTGACGATCCTCTCGAATCGGAGGAGCGGTTTGAGGTCCGGCGTCACGAACCCGCCCCGGCCCGGGGCCGAGTCCGTCGGGAGCGGGCGGAACGGGCTCTGGCCCTGCTGCTCAAGCGCCCCGATCTTGCCGATGCGGTGCCCGAAGCGGCGCTGGTAGCGCTTTCCGAGCATCGCTCCGAGGCGGGGCAGCTGCTCGCCGAGCTCCTCACCATTCTTCAACAGAGCCCCGGTCTCTCGGCCTCAGCGCTGCTTGGTCGCTACGTGGGCACGGACGCTTACGAGCGCCTCCTAAGCCTGGCCTCCGCGCCCCTCCCCTTCGAGGGCAGCGCCCTCACCACGGAGTTCGGGGAACTGCTCGGGCATCTGCAGGTCGAAGGGGAGACAGAAAAGCGCCGGGCTCTTTTAGAGCGGATTCGCACGGGCCAGGCTCAGGACGGGGATCTCGAGGCCTTTCTGGCCCTTAGTCATCCTAGGGCGCCCCGGGAGTTGGGCTTAGCCTTGATTCGTCGTATAATATTCGGCTCGCTCGCCGATATCGAACGCCCTGACGCGAAGGAGCACCATGGCCGCTCAGAGTGCAACGCAGCAACAGCAATCCCAGCTCAAGGAACTTATCGCCAAAGGTAAGGAGCAGGGCTACCTGACTTACGCGGAAGTGAATGATCACTTACCCGCGGATATTTCTGATCCTGATCAGATCGAAGACATCATTCGTATGATCACGGAAATGGGCATCAAGGTCTTCGAACAGGCCCCCGATGCCGATGAGTTGCTGACCGCCGGGGATTCTTCCGCAGATGAGCTCGCCGCGGAAGAGGCTGCTGCTGCTTTGGCTGCGGTGGAGACAGAGGTGGGGCGCACCACCGATCCGGTCCGCATGTATATGCGGGAGATGGGCACGGTCGAACTGCTCACCCGGGAGGGAGAAATTGAGATTGCAAAGCGCATCGAGGAAGGGCT
>RGAU01000054.1 GCA_009919975.1 Gammaproteobacteria bacterium | reverse complement strand
CCAGCAGCCAGCCATCGCTGCACGGCGTCGAGGTTTCCCGCCCCCACGCCAAAGCGCTGAGGGCCAAAGTAATTCGCGATGGGGGCTGCAAGGCGCGCCTGCACCTCGGGGAGCGCCGCCTCCAGCGCAGCGCCCTCCCGGGGCGCAACGGCGAGCCGGAGGCAAAACCCATTCCCCGCGTGATCCCCCCGGCGCCACTTCTTCGCAGTGGGATAAACCCTTAAGGCTCGCCACCCCTCCCCTTCCGGGAGGGAGGGTTCCAGATCTGCAACGCTCCGGGGGACCGTAAACCACTGCCCCGTGACCGCGTAGCGATCTTTCTGCCCCGCAAAGCCCACGGCGCCCGAGGCGCACCCCGCCCAGCGCGCCAGGGCCGAGGCTACCGCCGCCGTGGACAGGCCGCGCTTCTCGACCCAGAGGGCCCAATGGTGAGCCCCGTCGGCCGCTTCGGTCGGGGGGGCGCCCCGCTCGTCGACGGCGAAGGCCTCCGGGGAGGTTCCATAAAGCAACCCCCTGAGTACCGGGGCGCGGTCCTGGGGCCACGCGTCCGGAAGGGAAAAGCGCTCCTCAAGCATGCGCATTTTCAAGAAGAGCAACGGCGTAGGCCGCAATTCCCTCTTCTCGCCCCACGGCCCCTAACCCTTCCGTGGTAGTCGCTTTGACGTTCACCGCGTCAAGCGCCAGGCCAAGCAGCGCCGCAATGCGGGCGCGCATGGCCGGCACATGAGCAGCCACTCGAGGACGCTGCGCCACCAGCGTCAGATCAACGTTATGGGGGACGAGACCCGCTTGCCGCACCGCCGCCACCGTCGCCTCCAGGAGCCGCGCGCTGTCTGCGCCCTCAAAGGCCGGGTCCGTGTCCGGAAAATGGTGGCCGATATCCCCCAGCGCCGCCCCCCCAAGGAGCGCATCGCAAAGGGCATGAAGTAAGACATCACCGTCGGAATGGGCCACGAGGCTGCGGGAAGAGGGCACGGCAACCCCCCCCAGCATAATGACGCCTTCCGGAGGTAAGGGATCTCCAAAACGATGAACGTCGTAGCCATGACCTATGCGCATGTCGGGGTCCACCGTCCGTGTTGCTGAAGCCAAAAGGTTGCCAGCGCGAGGTCATCCGGGTGCGTGACCTTGAGGTTACTGGCCTCCCCGGGAACGATACGCGGGGCAAGGCCGAGGCGCTCGAGCGCCGAAGCTTCATCGGTAATCGCCTCCGGCGCCTCCGCGAGCGCCCGGGCTAGCGCTTTGGATAGGCACGCGAAGCTCGCCCCCTGGGGTGTTTGCGCTCGCCAAAGGGCGGAGCGATCAACCGTTCCCTGCACCCGGCCCGCCGCCACCGTTTTCACCGTCTCATCCATGGGTTGGGCGAGCAGGGCCCCCGCCTCGGCGCCATCTTCCACGGCGCGAAGGGCCTCCAGCGCCCGAACACCGAGACAGGGGCGCGCTGCGTCGTGCACCCAAACCCAGTCCTCCGGTGCCGCCCGCTCCGCGAGGGCCGATAGCCCTGCGGCTACCGATTCAGCTCGGCTGGCGCCCCCCTTAGGAAGAATCTCAAGGCGAGGAATACAGGCGCCCAGGGCCGGCGCGAGGGCATCGATGTAGGGGTCTCCGGGGGCCACGACCAAGACGATGGCTTCCGCCTCAAGGGGCGCCAGAGCCTCCAGGGTCCAGTGCACGAGGGGTCGTCCGGCAAGCTCGAGATACTGCTTCGGCTGGGCACCGCCCATGCGCTGCCCCACGCCCGCGGCCGGAACGACTACCCAACGCCGTCTTTCGATCATGGAGACGGCTCCGCCGGGGGCAGTACGAGGATGAAGGTCTCCCCATCGCGAATCATGCCCAGATCTTCCCGCGCCCGACCTTCAAGCTCCCGGGGATCAGCCTTTAAGCGTCGCACCTCAGCCTCAAGGGCGGCGTTGTCCTCCGCCAGCCGGGCATTTTCCGCCTCCGCGGCCTGCAAACGCGCTTCAAGGGTCCACACCTCGGCCCAGCTGGCCTTTCCCGACCATAGCCGAAGCTGGAGCGCACCCAAGAGAACAAGAAGTCCAAGCATGAGCCAACGCAGCCCCCGCCCGGGAGCGGATAGCTGGCCGTCGCCTCCGATCTTAGCTACGGAGCTCACCGCGCCCACGGTAGGGGGCCTCGGCCCCAAGGCTTTCTTCAATTCGCAGCAGCTGGTTGTACTTCGCGACCCGATCTGAGCGGCATAGGGACCCGGTTTTGATCTGCCCAGCCCCCGTACCCACGGCCAAATCGGCAATGGTGACGTCTTCCGTCTCCCCCGAGCGATGGGAAATGACGCTGGCATAGCCGGCCTTAGATGCCATGGCGATGGCGTCGAGGGTCTCCGAGAGCGTGCCAATCTGATTGAACTTGATGAGGATGGCGTTGGCCACCTGCTCATCGATACCCCGAGCAAGGATCTCCGTGTTGGTCACAAAGAGGTCATCGCCCACGAGCTGGACCCGGTCTCCCAGGCGCCGCGTCAGCGCCGCCCAACCCGCCCAGTCGCTTTCGTCCATGCCATCTTCGATAGAGACAATGGGGTAACGCTCACAGAGCGTGGCCAGATACTGCGCAAAGCCTTCCGCGTCGAAGCGCTGCCCCTCCCCAGCGAGATGATAAACGCCGTCCTTATAGAACTCGCTCGCCGCGCAATCGAGCGCCAGCGTAATGTCATCCCCAAGGCTAAAGCCCGCCTTCGCCACGGCCTCCGCGATCACCTCGAGGGCCGCTTCATTACTGGGCAGGTTCGGCGCAAAGCCCCCCTCATCCCCCACGGCGGTGGCCAGGCCTCGGGCCTTCAGCACGGCCTTTAGAGCATGAAAGATTTCCGCGCCGTAGCGCAGGGCCTCACGGAAACTTCCGGCGCCGACGGGCTGGATCATGAACTCCTGAATATCGACGTTATTATCCGCGTGCTCCCCACCGTTCAGGATGTTCATCATGGGCAGGGGCATGGCATAGCGCGCGTCGGCCAGGCCGCGAATGTGGGCGTAGAGGGGCAGGCCCTGAGCTGTTGCTGCCGCCTTAGCGGCCGCCAGGGAAACGGCCAACAGCGCATTGGCGCCAAGCTGAGCTTTATTCGCTGTGCCATCGAGGGCGAGCATGCGCTGATCTAGGCCCCGCTGGTCCAAGGCGCTATGCCCCAGGAGCGCCGGGGCGAGGACATCATTGACGGCCCCCACGGCCTTGAGCACGCCCTTACCCAGATAGCGCCCCGCGTCCTGGTCGCGAAGCTCCAAGGCCTCCCGGGACCCGGTGGAGGCGCCGGAGGGCGCGGCGGCCCGGCCAAAGCTGCCGTCGCTAAGCGTGACGTCCGCTTCCACCGTCGGATTGCCCCGGGAATCCATGATTTCCCGAGCGATAATGTGCTGAATCTCTGCCACCCCGTTCCCCTTAGCATTCTCAATACTGTCGATAACTGAACTGCGCAGCGCCCCCCGGGCGCTACCCACCCTAGCTTAGGCCGAGCGGAAGGCGTCCTCGGCGAAGGGCCGCGCCTTCACGACCCGATCGAGTTCGAGCAGCGTTTCCAAGAGCGCCTCGAGCTTCCCCAGGGGCCAGCTGTTGGGCCCATCGGAAAGCGCTTTCTCTGGGTCCGGGTGGGTTTCCATGAAAAGCCCGGACACCCCAGCGGCCACCGCCGCCCGAGCGAGCACCGGGATGACCTCCCGCATACCCCCGGACGCCGTTCCCTTACCCCCAGGAAGCTGGGCGGAATGGGTGGCATCGAAAACCACCGGCGCTCCCGTATCCCGCATGATCGATAGGGCCCGCATGTCCGAAACCAGGTTGTTGTACCCGAAGCTTACGCCTCGCTCGCACACCATGATCGCCTCATTGCCCGTGGCCCGAGCCTTATCCACCACATTCGCCATGTCCCCGGGAGCGAGGAACTGCCCCTTCTTAATATTCACGGGACGGCCCACGGAACAGGCGCGCTGAATGAAGTTGGTCTGCCGGCAAAGGAAGGCCGGGGTTTGGAGCACGTCCACCACGCTGGCGACCTCTTCCATGGGCGTATCCTCGTGTACGTCCGTAAGCACCGGCAGAGCAAAGGTTTTTTTGACGTGCTCAAGCACCTTCAGCCCTGCCTCGAGGCCCGGCCCGCGGTAGCTCGCATGGGACGACCGATTCGCCTTATCGAAGCTCGACTTGTAGATGAAGGGAATGCCCAGGCGCTCCGTGAGGGCCTTAAGGGTCCCGGCGGTCTCCTCCGCCAGGGCCTGGCTTTCAATCACACAGGGGCCCGCAATCAGGAATAGGGGCTCGGTTGGGCCCACCTTAAATCCACAAAGATCCATGCTCATCTCCTGGTCAGCCGCGCCTAGGCCGTCGCGCTGCGCCGTGCGTGCTCCGCAAGAGCCGCATCAATAAAGCCCAGGAAGAGCGGGTGGCTCTCCCGGGGCGTCGAGGTAAATTCGGGGTGGAACTGGCACGCCAGGAACCAGGGATGCTCGGGGACCTCGATCATCTCCACGAGATCGTCCTTCGCAGCCCGCCCGGCAATTCGAAGCCCCGCGGCCTCTAAAGCCGGTACGAAGCGCTCATTCACTTCAAAGCGATGGCGGTGCCGCTCCGATACCGATTCCGCGGCGTAGGTGCGTTGCGCCAAGGACCCGGGAACGAGGTTACAACGCTGGGCCCCAAGGCGCATGGTCCCCCCCAGATCCGATCCTTCATCGCGATGCTGCGTCTGCCCCTCATCGTCGGTCCATTCGGTGACCAGCGCCACCACGGGATTCGGGGACGCCGGATCGATTTCCGTAGAGTTGGCGCCTTCGAGGCCCGCGGCGTGGCGCGCAAACTCAATAATGGCTGCGTGCAGACCATAGCAAATACCCAGGTAGGGTACGCCCCGTTCCCGAGCGTAGCGCGCCGCCTGAATTTTGCCTTCGAAACCCCGAGCGCCAAAACCGCCCGGGACCAGGATCGCGTCCGCCGCGTCGAGGCACCCCGTGCCCTCTCGCTCTACCCGCTCAGCGTCAATGGCATCGATGATGACCTTCGCATGGCGCGCAATTCCCGCGTGGCTCAGAGCCTCAGTGAGGGATTTATAGGCATCCATGAGCTCCATGTACTTACCGACCATGGCGATGCGCAGAGTCCGCTGGGGGTTTAGCAGGGCCTCGCTCACCCGGTTCCACTCAGCAAGATCCGCCGGCGGCGCCTCGAGCCCAAGCCGTTCGCAGATGATGGAATCGAGGCCCCGGGCGTGGAGCATGGCGGGGATCGCGTAGATGGTCGCGGCATCCTCCACGGGGATCACGGCCCGCTCTTCTACGCTGGTGAAGAGGGCAATTTTGCGCAGCGAGCTCTCATCAATTTCGTGGCTAGAGCGGCAAATCAGCACGTCAGGCTGGAGCCCGATGGACCGAAGCTCCTTAACGGAGTGTTGCGTTGGCTTCGTCTTCGTTTCCCCGGCGGTGGCGATAAAGGGCACCAGGGTGAGGTGAATGAGCTGGCAATTCTGCCCACCGACTTCGAGGCGGAGCTGGCGGATGGCCTCGAGGAAGGGTTGGGACTCGATATCCCCCACCGTTCCGCCGATTTCCAGGAGCGCTACGTCGTAGCCCTCCCCCCCCGCTTTAATGCGACGCTTAATCTCATCGGTGATGTGGGGAATGACCTGCACGGTTCCGCCCAGGTAGTCCCCGCGGCGCTCCTTCTTCAGCACTTCGGCGTAGACGCTTCCCGTGGTGAAGTTGTTAAAGCGCGTCATGCGCGTGCGCAGGAAGCGCTCGTAGTGACCAAGGTCAAGGTCGGTCTCCGCGCCGTCTTCGGTGACGAAAACTTCCCCGTGCTGAAACGGGCTCATGGTGCCCGGATCCACGTTGATATAGGGATCGAGTTTGAGGATCGTGACCTTGAGCTGGCGGGCTTCGAGGACGGCGGCGAGGGACGCCGCAAGAATGCCTTTACCCAGCGAGGAAACCACCCCGCCGGTTACGCAAATATATTGGGTCATGAGGCTCCCATCTCATGAGGAGACTCGCTGGAATAGCGGGCCCGAGATGGGAGTTCAGCCTAACAGCGGAGCCCGCCCTATTCAACGCGTTTTGCCTCGCCAAAACCCTGGAAGTGCCAATGGAGCACCCATTGAGGCCCCGCTGGCCGCCTCCCTGCGAGCGCCACCCCGGGCCAGCCGAGGAAGCGATCTCCTGCCCATAGCTGGGGCAAATAAGGCCGCTGCCAGGGGGGCACGGCGGCCTCCTGAAGCAGTGCCTTAACGGTCTTGTGGGGCCGAGCGGGGTCCGGTCGGAGACGCACACGGCGAGGCAAGGAACCTTGGCATACCCGATAAGTCCCTGGAGCCAGGGCAAAGGGCTCACCCTCCGCCTCAGCCTCCCGCACCTCGAGCACCCCCCCGGGAAAGGGCCAGCGGCCCGGGGCCAGGGACCTCCCTTCCCTGTCCGGCGCCGGAAGCTCGGGGGCTAACCAAAGCGCACCGCGCCACCGGCGGAGCGTGCACGCCCCGAGCTTGAGCTGGGGCAGCGCATCCTCCCGGGCCTCAAGCTGGGCGCAGAAGGCGAGCAGCTGAGCCCGGCTCGGCACCAGCACACCCTGGTGCCGGAGCCAGCGGACCAGCACATCACCTCGTGCTTCGAGACCGGGGGGCAATTCCGCAAGCGTCAGGGGGCCGGTCGCCTCCCCATCCCCTCCCTGGGGCAGCGCCTGGGCCTGCGCTACCCGCCGCAGCACCGCCGCGCTATGGGCCACGCGCTGCGGGAAGCTAGGCCAGCGAGCCGCAAGCGCGGGAAAAATCTCCTGACGAAGAAAGTTCCGGTCAAAGCGCAAGTCCTCATTGCTCGGATCCACCACCGGGGTGAGGGAGAGGGCCTCCGCGGCGGCTTCGAGGCGCGCCCGAGGTTCGGCAAGCCAGGGCCGCAGAAGCCGCCCCTTGCCTAGGGGCCGGCTCGGCGCCATGGCCCCGAGGCCCCCAAGCCCGGAGCCACGGAGCAGGCGAAGAAAAACGGTTTCGGCCTGGTCGTCCTCGTGATGCGCAAGCAGTAGGGCTTCGCCACGGCCTAGCAGGGCGTCAAAGACCGCGTAGCGGGCATCCCGGGCCGCCGCCTCAGGCCCCGAAGCACCGGGACGGACGGAAACACGAACGCCATGCCAGGGAAGCCCCAGGAACCCAGCGACCCGCCGCACCTCCGCCTCGGCGTGGTCCGCATGGGCATGAAGCCCATGATTGACGTGCACCACCCCCGGGGGCGCCCACCCTGCATCGCGACAAAACTGCGCTGTTAGATGAACAAGGGTTAGGGAATCGAGGCCCCCGGAACAGGCGACCCAAAGACCCTTCGGTGGGGGCGCCAGGGCCTCCCCAAGCGCTGCAAGCAGGGGCTGCAGGGCGGCCTTAGGACCCACGGTGCTCGGGATAGCGGAGGGCGACCCGATCAACGGGGAGGCGCTCCCGGAGCCGCTCCAGAAGGTCATCGCTGGGCAGCACCCGCCACTCATCGGACAAGCGAAGCCGCACCTCGGCATCGCAGCGACGATAGTGCACCGCGACAGGACAGCCCTCTCCTCGGTAGGGCGCTAGGGCCTCTGCCAGCTGGCTTGCGAACCCCTGCCCTTCGTCCCTCTGCGACACGCAAAGCTCTAGGGCGATGGCGAAACGCTGTCGCGCCTCGGTCATGGAAAATACCCCTTGGCATCGACGCATGCGCAGGGCACCGGAGAAATCGTCGAAGGACAGCTCCCCTTCAAAGAGCAGAACCGCATCTTTCACCAGCTTTTCCCGATGGGCATCGAGCACTTCCCCGGAGATCAGGATCTCGAGGCGACTGCTTCGATCGTCGATGGTGGCGAAGAGAATGGCATCCCCGCGCTTGGTCCGCACCACCCGGAGATCCACCACCAGGCCCGCCACCAGCTGCGCACCGCGATCGGCCTTCAGGTCAGATAGGCGCGTGGGCACCATGGACCGGAGTTCGTCCTCGTAGCTATCGATGGGATGGCCCGTGAGGTATAGCCCCAGGGTCTCCTTCTCGCCCCGCAGCCGTTCGTGCTCGCTAAGCGGGCGCACCACCGTGAGCCCCGGCGGCGGCGCCGGCGCCTCTAGGCCACCGAAGAGATCTCCCATACCCGCTGCGTCGTTCCGCAGTGCTTGTTCCGCGGCCTGCAGCGCCTCGTCCAGCTGCGCCAGTAGGGCGCCGCGGTGCGCGGGGCCCGCTTCGGTCCTGGGGGCAAGGGAGTCGAGGGCCCCGGCGCGAATCAGCGCCTCAAGTACGCGCTTACCCAGGCGCCGCGCGTCCACCCGCCGGCAAAGATCGAAAAGATCGTCATAGGGGCCTGCGTCGGTCCGGCTCGCCACGATGGCTTCGATGGGCCCTTCCCCCACGCCCTTGATGGCCCCAAGACCGTAGATAATTTCCCCTTCAGCCGTGGCTTGAAAGCGGTATGCCCCGTGATTCACATCGGGCGGCCGCAGGGTAAGCCCCATCTGCCGAGCCTCCTCGATGAACACGACAATTTTGTCCGTGTTCTGCATGTCCGAGGACATCACCGCCGCCATGAAGGGGGCGGGATAGTGATGCTTCAGCCAGGCCGTTTGATAGGAAACGAGAGCGTAGGCGGCAGAATGGGACTTGTTGAAGCCGTAGCCCGCGAACTTCTCCATGAGATCGAAGATCGGAGACGCGATGACGCCGTCGATCCCCTGAGCCGCGGCCCCGGTGAGGAAGATCTCCCGCTGCTTCGCCATTTCCTCGGGTTTTTTCTTACCCATAGCCCGACGCAGAAGATCCGCGCCGCCGAGGGTGTAGCCGGCCAGGACCTGGGCGATCTGCATGACCTGCTCTTGATAGAGAATGACGCCGTAGGTGTTGCTCAGAATGGGCTCGAGCGCCGGATGGGGGTAGGTCACCGTGGCCCGACCGTGCTTGCGGTCGATGAAGTCATCGACCATCCCGGACTGCAGGGGCCCGGGGCGGAACAGGGCCACCAGGGCGACGATGTCCTCGAAGCTGTCCGGGAGCAGGCGCTTAATCAGCTCCTTCATGCCCCGGGATTCGAGCTGGAACACGGCGGTGGTTTCCGCCCGCTTCAGAAGCCCGAAAACCCGATCATCGTCCAAGGGAATGGCGTCGATATCCAGGGGCAGCTCGTCCTGTGCGGCCCGCTGGGCGTTAATCGCTTCCAGTGCCCAGTTGATAATCGTGAGGGTCCGAAGGCCCAGGAAATCGAACTTGACCAGTCCCGCCCGCTCGACGTCGTCCTTGTCGAATTGGGTCATGAGGGCGCCCTGCTCGTCCGTGACGAGGGGCACGAAATCCGTGAGCTGCCCCGGGGCGATCACCACACCGCCCGCGTGCTTACCGATATTGCGCACCAGGCCTTCCAGGGAGAAGGCCATGTCCATGATTTCACTAACCTCTTCGTTTTCTTCAACGAAGGCCTTCAGCGTGGGCTCCTGCTCGAGGGCCTTGTGCAAGGTCATGCCGACCTCAAAGGGGATCATCTTCGAGAGCTTATCGGCGAGGCCATAGGGCTTGCCCTGGACCCGGGCCACGTCCCGCACCACGGCCTTCGCCGCCATGGTCCCGTAGGTCACGATCTGGGAAACGGCGCCGGCGCCGTAGAGATCGGCCACGTGGCCAATGACCCGATCCCGCCCTTCCATGCAGAAATCCACGTCGAAGTCGGGCATGGAGACCCGCTCGGGATTCAGGAAGCGCTCAAAAAGCAGGTCATAGGCCAGAGGATCGAGATTAGTAATGCCGAGAGCATAGGCCACGAGGGAGCCCGCACCGGAGCCTCGCCCGGGCCCCACGGGCACGCCGTTATCCTTCGCCCAGGCGATGAACTCCGCCACGATGAGGAAGTAGCCCGGGAAGTCCATCTGGCAGATGATGTCGAGCTCTTCCTGAAGCCGCGCCTCGTAGGCCTTGCGGCCTCGCTCCCCATCCTCGGGAAGCCCCGGCAGCCGGGCCAGGCGCGCCGCGAGCCCCTCCCAGCTGATGCGGCGGAAGTAGCCCTCAAGGGTTTCCTCCTCAGGGATCGGATACTCGGGCAAATAGTAGGTATCCAGGGCCAGGGTAAGATTGCAGCGCTGCGCAATCACCACCGTATTGCTAAGGGCCTCCGGGATATCCTCAAAGCGGGCCTGCATCTCCTCGGCGCTGCAGAAGTACTGGGCCTCACTGTAGCGCCGGGGCCGGCGAGGGTCGCCCAGGACCCGCCCCTCATGGATACACACCCGCGTCTCGTGGGCCTCATAGTCGTCAGCCTCGAGAAAGCGCACGTCATTCGTCGCCACCACCGGCACTCCGCGGCGGGCTGAAGCGAGCATGGCGGCAGCGAGCCACCCTTCCTCACCAGCCCGGCCAGTCCGGGTGAGCTCGAAGAAGAGACGGTCTCCGAAGGCCTCCTGCCAGGGCGCCAGTGCCTCGTCGAAGGCCACCTCCCCCTCCTCCGCCACGGCGCCAAGGGGGGAATGGCGCCCCAGTAGCAGAAGCAGCCCCTCGTTCTGCGCAAGCAGCGCGGCTTTTGCCACGGCCACGGCAGAGGCGCGGTCCGGCGCGAGGTAAGCATCGGAAATGAGGCGCGTCAGGTGACCGTAGCCCTCGGCGTTTTCCACGAAAACAGTCACCTGGCTCAGGGCGCCCTTTTCATCCCTCAGAGAGAGGTCGCAGCCTACGATCGGCTTAATTCCCGCGCTTCGAGCCGCGCCATAGAACTTCAAGAGGGCGAAAAGATTATTGTGATCGGTCAGCCCCACGGCAGGCATAGCGAGCGCTTCGCACCGGGCCACTAACGGCTTCACCCGGACCAGCCCGTCGATGAGGCTGTACTCCGAGTGCACACGAAGATGGATAAAGGGCGGGGCGGTCACGATAGCTTCGGTTCCTCTCCCGGGGTGAAGGCGGCCAAACATCGACGCACGGGCCCGAAGCTTCGGCGATGGGCCGGGGTGGGCCCAAGGGCCTCGAGGGCGGCGAGATGCTCCGGTACAGGATAGCCGGAATGACGCTCGAAGCCATAGCCGGGATAGCGCTCGCCCAGGGCGCAGAGCGCTTCATCCCGGGCCTCCTTAGCCAAAATCGAGGCCGCCGCGATGGCCGCCACCCGGCTATCGCCCCGGGGCACCGTTCGCTGGGCGTAGGAAAGCTCGGGGATCCGCTGATTGCCATCGACAAGAACCAGCGCGGGCTCGCGCCCAAGCCCCTCCAGGGCCCGACGCATGGCGAGCAGGCTCGCTTGCAGGATATTCAGACGGTCGATTTCTTCCACGTCCGCCCAGCCGAGGGCCCAGACCTGAGCGCAAGCCTTAATCTCAGGCACCAGAGCCGCGCGCCGCGTCGCACTTAAGGTCTTGGAATCTCCCACCGCCGGAGGCGTTACCCCCGGGGGGAACACCACCGCTGCGGCCACCACGGGCCCGGCCAGGGGACCGCGCCCCACCTCATCCACCCCCGCGATCCAGCCTTCCGGGGCGTCGCCCCAGTCGGAGAGCCAAAGCGGTAGGGGAGGACGAGATCGGCGGGGGGGCACGCTAGGTAAGGGCGCGCTGGGCGCACATGAGCTCGGTTTCGCACACCACCTTATCGTCGACCAGGGCGCGGCAGGCAAACTTCATCAGCCGGCGCTTGTCCACGAGAAACCTCGCCTCAAGGATCAGCTGATCCCCAGGGGTGACGGGACGCTTGAAGCGGCACCTATCCGTGCCCGCCAGGTACACCACGGCGTCGTCTTCTGGGTGCTGACTGTGGGTCAGAAAGGCCAAGATGCCTGCGGCCTGCGCCAGCGCCTCGACCATGAGCACCCCTGGCATGACCGGGTGGCCCGGGAAGTGACCCTGAAAGAAGGGCTCATTGATGGTGACGTTCTTCAGCGCCCGGATGGACGTGCCGAGCTCCACCTCCAGCACCCGGTCCACAAGGAGGAACGGATAGCGATGGGGAAGACGCTCAAGAATCGTTTCTATGGGAAGGGGGTATTCCACCGCAAGACTCCTATCAGCCGGGGCGGCGCCGGCGAAACCGACGCCGCCGACTGTCGCCTTGCCTTAACTCTGCTTGTCGAGAACTTCCGTGACCTTACGCGTAATGTCGTGCTTGGGGTTCACGTAGATCACCGTGTTGCGGGGCAGAACCAAATCGTAGGCCTCGAGCTTCACGAGGTCATCGAGGGCAGCTTGCACGCCCGGACCCATCTTTTGGAATAGCTCATTGCGGCGGCGATTCACGGCTTTCTGGTAGGTCTCCGTGCGGTACTGGAGGTCGGAGGTGATGCGCTCGTAATCCTCCGAGAGCCGGGTCCGCTCTTCCTCACCCATGACTTCTGCATCGCGCTGGACCTTTTCTTCGATCTCTGCGCGCTGCGCCGTCAGCTCCCGGATACGCTCCAGGTCAGCTTCCAGCGACTCCTGAACCTTTTCAAGGAAGCTCTGCGCTTCCTGAGTTTGGCCGATGGCAGCTTGCACATCGACAACGGCAATCTTGAGTTCCGCCCCGGCTAAGGGGGCGAGGCCCAAGGCACCTAGACCCAGGACAAAAGCCAGTACT